>NZ_CP045722.1 GCF_009646115.1 Pantoea eucalypti
ATGGCCTCATCAACACGTCTTGCCACCATTCTGCAGGCGGTGATGCAGGGTATGCCAAAGGCGCTGGGCGACAGCCATTATCCAGGCTGGCATCTGGCTCCGGTCACCGGGTTACTGAACGATCCTAATGGATTTATCCATTTCAACGGTGACTACCATCTTTTCTACCAGTGGAACGCGCTCGGCTGTGCGCATCAGCACAAATGCTGGGGACACTGGCGTTCAGCCGATCTGCTGCATTGGGAGCATCAGCCCATTGCCCTGATGCCGGATGAGGAGTATGACCGCAGCGGCTGCTACTCCGGCAGCGCGGTAGACGATAACGGTCAGCTGACGCTGATCTATACCGGCAACGTCAAGTTTGATGATGGTTCGCGTACGGCGTGGCAGTGTCTGGCGCAGCAGAACAGTGCGGGGGGTTTTGACAAGCTCGGCCCGGTTATTGCTGTACCGGAAGGGTATACCGGTCACGTTCGCGATCCCAAAGTATGGCGCCATGAAGATTACTGGTACATGGTGCTGGCCGCGCAGACGACGCAGTTACAGGGCAGGGTATTGCTGTTGCGTTCTGACAATCTGCGGGAGTGGCAGAATCTCGGCGAGATTGCGGGAAGCGAACGGGGGGGGCTGGACGCGGCAGGCTATATGTGGGAGTGCCCGGATATGTTCACGCTCGGCGACAGCACCTATCTGATTTGCTGTCCTCAGGGCGTAGTACCCGAAGAGAAGCGCTATCTGAACAGTCACGCCTGCGCCTGGCTGAGTGGTTCGCTTGATTATCAGCAACCTCTATATCAACACGGTCCGCTTAACGAAATGGATGCAGGGTTTGAATTTTATGCCCCGCAAACTACGTTGACCGCTGACGGGAGACGTCTGCTGGTGGGCTGGATGGGGACGCCGGACGGTGAAGAGATGGCTCAGCCAACCGTGGCACAGGGCTGGATCCACCAGATGACCTGTGTGCGCGAACTGAGCTCACGCAATGGGCGGCTCTGTCAGCAGCCGGTGGTGGAACTGCAGGCGTTGCGGGAGAAAGAGCAGCACTATAAGGGGCGTGCAGATGATGCGCCACCTATGGACGCAGAGCGGCTGGAGCTTGAGCTGGAGAGTCGGGGCGACGTTGAACTCAATTTTGCGAATACGCTGATCCTGACATGGCAACAGAATGAACTGCGGCTTGCCCGTCGCAGCCTGGTAACGGGTGAGTGGACATATCGCTACTGGACCGGAGTCGCTAGTCGGTTACAGATCCTGTGTGATCACTCCAGTGTTGAGATTTTCATTAACGATGGGGAAGGGGTGATGAGTAGCCGCTATTTTCCAGACCATCCTGCGTTGCTAACCCTGCACGGGCACGCAGAACTGCAGGTCCGCTACTGGTCGTTACGCCGCTGCATGGTAGAATAAGTACTTGTTTCACTAAACGATGCCTTGCCGTGAGAAAAACAAAACGCGTTACTATCAGTGACATTGCCGGGCTTGCCGGGGTTTCAAAAGCCACGGCCAGCCTGGTGCTTAACGGCCGTGGCGAAGAGTTACGGGTCGCGAAGGAGACGCGTGAGCGGGTTCTTACGCTTGCCCGCGAACACCATTATCAGCCCAGCATCCACGCCCGGATGCTGCATGATGCCCGCAGTCATACACTGGGGCTGGTGGTGCCAGAAATCACTAACCACGGCTTCGCTGCCTTTTCTCATGCACTGGAGAATCTTTGCCGCGCGTCCGGGCTGCAGCTGCTGATTTCCTGCACCGACGAAAATGCCGGTCAGGAGATGGTGGTGGTCAACAACCTGGTCGCGCGGCAGGTCGACGGACTCATTGTTGCCTCCAGTATGCTGACCGACAGTGACTATGTCAGTCTCAGCGAACAGTTGCCGGTACTGCTGTTTGACAGGACCATGAACAATACTAAGCTGCCCTGGGTCATCACCGACTCGATAACGCCTACAGCTGAACTGGTTGAAAAGCTGGCACGCGCCTGCCCGGAGGAGATCTACTTTATGGGTGGACAGTCTGATCTCTCCCCGACCCAGAATCGTCTGGCGGGATTCAGGGAGGGGCTGGCTCGGGCGGGTGTGACGCTGCAGCCTGAGTGGATTATTCAGGGTAACTACCACCCTGGCAGTGGCTATGAAATGTTTGCAGCGCTCTGTAACCGGCTGGGCCGACCGCCCAAAGCGATGTTTACCGCCGCCTGCGGTCTGCTGGAGGGGGTTCTGCGTTACATGAGCGAGCATAGTCTGCTGACCAGCGACATCCGTATCGCCAGTTTCGATGATCACTATCTCTATGATTCACTTTCCATTCCGATCGATACGGTAGAGCAGAACGTTCCGGCACTCGCGCAGGCCTGCTTCACTATGCTGACGACCATGATTGCCGGAGAGGATCCCGTTAACAGCCAGCTTATCCTGCCAGCTACTCTGCGGCTGCGTGTCTGATCGTCGGTTCTTCTGGCCCGACAATACAATACCTCACCATTCGACCGGCAGAGCGTTGACGCCGCGTAAATTGGCCCTGTGATTGCGGCGAACGCCAGCGGTTATGGGGCGCAACTCTGGTAACCGGGTCAGTAATACATGAAGGGCTACTTCCATTTCTGCAAGGGCCAGCCGGTAGCCCATGCAGTGATGAATTCCGCCACCAAATGCCAGACAGCGTCCTTCATGCCGTCGGATATTCACTCGTTCTGGCGAGGTAAATACCCGCGGATCGTGATTAGCTGCGCCCAGACTCAAAAAGAAGCGGGTTCCGGTCGGGATCAACTGACCTGCCAGCTCTATCTCTTCCAGAGTCGTCCGGTAGAGCATCTGAACCGAACTATCGTAACGCAGACACTCCTCTATGGCATTGGGTATCAGCGCAGGGTTCCGTTTCAGGCATGCCAGTTCCTGTGGATGGTCATGCAGGGCCAGAATGGTGTTGCAGATCATATTTGATGTGGTCTCATGGCCGGCAAGAAACAGAAGTACTACATTGGCGATGATCTCATCGTGACTTAGTCGGTCGTCTTCACTGCCACTGCGCAGAAACAGCGACACCAGATCATTCGCCGTGCTGTCACGGCGGGAGACGATCAATGCGCTGAAGTATCTTTCCAGCACAGCAAAAGCGTCAGCGGCTTCGAGCAGGTCTGCCTGACTGATTTGAGGATCGAAAACTTTCACCAGCACAGAGGTAAGGCGCCCCAGTTCCGGCGCGTCGGACTCTGAGATATCCAGCATCCTGCAGATGATGCGCACCGGCAGTGGAAAAGCGAATGCCTGAGCCAGATCGCAGGCGCGACGGTCTGCCAGCGCATCAACCAATTCATTCGCTACAGTCAGTGCCATCTCTCTGAGAGGTTTGATCTCCCGGGCGCTAAACGACTTCATCACCAGTCCTTTCAGCCGGGAATGCTCTGGTGGATTAAGCACCAGAAACATTCTGCTGATCCCCTGAAACAGCGGCATGTCGGCGGCATCATGACCAAATCTCAGCCTGACACTTTCCATATAATTTTTACCAACCCGACGATCGTTCAGCAGCGCTTCTACGACTGCATGACTGCCGCTGATGATGATCTTATCTCCGGCAGGAATGAGCGGTCCCTGCTGATGCAGTTTGCGGTAAAGCGGAAAAGGATTGTCTGAGTAGTCGGGATTCATGAGTTCCTGTAGTTGCATAGCTCACTCCGCTGCCTGAGGATTAACGCAAACGCTTAATGCGGCCGAGGGAAGCGAAAAGGCTGTTTTTATCCTGCTGACTGAGGTGGGGTGCCGTCAGTTGTGACATCAGGAACGCTTTATCTTCTTGTGAGAAGATACCGGTCATCAGACGCTGGCTGATTGCGGTAAGGAGCTGAGTATCCAGCTTCTCTATTTGCTGCCTGGTCTCGGCCAGATCCGGAATGGGGCGATCACTGTCCGGGACTGAGAGCCAGTCTGCGCGATAGCGATACTGAACTGCTTTGCTGGCATTCATTAGCGCGTGAACAAACGGCTCCACGGAGTGGGGTTCAAGCCCGGCCTGCTCAGCGTTCTGCAGCATGTGATCCAGCACCACCTGCTCACGTGGCAGATCCTCAATAGGTAAATGATGCTGTGCTTTATAACCTGCCACCACTTTCATTACCTGCATACGTTCATTCAATGCGCCAGAAAGAGCGCTCATAGAAACAGAGGAAACCGAACCTGCAAAAACGTTACTGCACATAAAGAGGGAAGAGAAAAAAATAGCCACAAAGTGAGTCATTTGCCTGCTCCGTTGATAAAAGCTGGCACTAATTTAGGCACGAAAAGATAACTCCGTGTGATTATTTTATTGTCAAAATGTGAATGGTGTGAAATGTCAGCTAAATACAAGCAGGTTATTAATTTTAATGTATTTTTTTAAATTTTTAGTCATGAAAGCTTCACATTCATTTGGCACGCTGACAGGTTGTTCGATTGAGCGGGTGTTGAGGGTGAGATCAAATAATGACCCGGTCGGGACCTAAATCGGCAGGGGCAAAAAACTGATATTTCAGCACGCAGCGTCGTCCGGCACTTTGTGCGCTTCGAACAGAAGGAAAATTGCCTGGAAGGATGGTGCCAGTCAGCAGCTCCTGCACACCAGGGTGATGACAAAGTTGTTGCAGTAAACGCTGCTGTGCACATGCGGCGAGTCCGCGTCCTTGATAAGCGGGTATAATCACTTCATCCATAATCTGAACGCCCTCAATAAAGGCCAGTCGCCGGCGTTCGCAAATCATCAGCCCTGCCAGCATGCCCTGCCAGACAATCATAAGTACATGACCCGCGGCAATATCCTCACGTAATTCCTGTTTGCTCGAAGCCATCAGCTGATCACGCAGATGCGGCAGCGTGTGCCAGCTGGCACGATAGGCGTTGTTAATCATCTGAAGACAGGCGGGATAATCTCTCCGGGCAGCCTTCACCAGTGAAATGTTTTTATCGGGAGGCTTCGTAACGGCAGCCGGATCGCTGAGGAATATCAGTTGATCGGTAAACCCAATGTCGGGATGGGTCGCAGGCAACAGGACACGCAACTTTAGCGGTTTCAGCGGCTGCCACGCCTTTATGATAGCGTCAGCCACCGCGTAATCAATGACGCTGTCACGGGCCACAATTTCAATAAAAGGCTGAGCAGGATCACCACCCAGATAGCGCGGCCCGGTGAGATAACGCTGGCCATTAATCCTCAGTTCACGCTGCAAAAAAGTGTGCTGGGGCAACCCGGTTTCTCGCCAGGGAAAGGCGGCGGAAAAATGATGGTCGTGGCATCGGGTCTGCTGTTGTGCCAGCCAGCGGGCAAGCCAGTCGCTGAGACAGTCCGATGAAACAGGAACAGCACGGTAGAGCGACATCATATAATCCAGCATAAGATTCCTTATTGCCCGCCGTGAGTGATCTCCTGCCTCTTCAGCGATCTGTCTAAACCGTTGCCGGGTTAAAATGAGACTGCTGAGAGTGTAAACGATGTGCTCTGTTTATGACCATCTCAACCTGTCAGCACGAAGCATTCCTTTTCTGCAGTATGGCTGCCCTGCACTGGCGGACGGCGGAGTGCTGAAAAGCGACGCGATAAACGTCCTGTTCTGCGAACAGCTATTTCGCCGTTGTCTGAATGGAAGGAAAGCCTTAGATATAAATTTAATCAGGTCTGACTCACCTATGCTGACATGGTCAAATTAATTGACTGAATATGGCTGAGTTGCCCAAAAAAATAATGAAAAATTATAAACGAATTTTTTACGTAAATATGACGAAATCAGATAATCGGCAGCTAATAAATGGATTATGCTAAACAGGCAGTTCAATAATTATAAAGTTCCGATTTTTAAACACCCGGGGGTTATATGGTTCATATTGATTTATGTACCAAAGATGGCGTGATGAAAGCTTATGCGTTTCAAACGCCTATGCAGGCAATGACCTTGCTGGAAAAAATTAAAAATGATGAATTTCAATGGTTTAATCTTGAGTGGGATGGGGTTCGCTTTAACTGTCCGCATCATTTTATTAAAAGACTCAGCAGCCGTTCTTATATTAAAGCGTTCTGGCGTTAAATTCTATTAAATGATTAAATTCGTGCAAATCTGTCTGTTTTTGATACTGGTCTGATTTAACTGTTTTCAGCTTATTTTATTCATGATCATAACCGGGGCAACCTCTGCCCCGTTATTCAATGCTATTGAAGGGCTTTATGATCGTGATCAGCGATAATTTTAAACATCAGGTGCATCGTGCCAGGCTTAACAGATATCATTATTACGGCTTAATCATTCGCTGCTGTTGCTTATCATAACCCTCTACACGCTAAAGAATGCGTGAGTAATACAGAGCCATTTCGTGCTCAACCCCGCAATAGGTCGTGATCCCGTCTTAATCTTCTTCTGTTCTTCCCTTGACCTGTAGTGACAACTGTTACACTCAGATGACGTTTATCCTGGATCCTGACTGTAATGCGCCGTGAAAAAATGCGCCTGCGTTCGCTACTGACTTTGCTTTCCATTGGGGGCGTCATTCTGACCTCCGGTCTTCTGCTGAGCGCGTTACTGCTGTTTCAGAAAGCCAATATCGAAAACAGCCTGCTGGAAGGGAACATTGCTTATGCGCGTAAACTGGCCGATACCACCGATCGTTACCTGGCGATAGCGCAGCGTGAACTGGCCTGGAGTGCAACACAGATCAAGACGCTCGGTGATGTTCAACAACTGGAAGAAGAGACCGAGCGCTTAAGAATGCAGTCGGGCTTTTTCAATTCAGTCGTGGTCGTTAATCATGACGCCATCATTGCGGCCACCTCACCGGATAGTCTGAATCTGATTGGCGTTAAGCTGCACTCTGCGGCCAGCCTGAAGGCTATTTCGACACAGAAGCCTTTTATTTCCCCTCCCTTTACCTCTGCTGCGGGTAACTATGTGGTTTTTTTATCACAGCCTCTGTTCAGCGAGGAGGGCCATTATCTGGGATACATAGGTGGCACCATCTATCTCAAAAAACAGAGCATGCTGAGCGAAATCCTGAGCCAGCATTTTTACACCAAAGGGTCGATGGTCAGCGTGGTCAGCAATGAAGGGCTGATTATTTTCAGTCACGATCCGGCGCGTGTCGGAACAAAGATGCTGCTTAGCCTGGCATTGCAGAAGCAACTTGCCACCTCAGAAAGTGGGCACTTCACGCTGGAGAGTGATGGACAGAACTACCTCACCGGTTACGGCACGCTGCACAAAACCGGCTGGAATGTATTTATTACCGGCACGTCTGAAACGGTCAGGCATATTCTGATGCGCACGGCGGAGAGCGCAGTCTGGTTTGTTCTGGGCATTATCATCGTGACCGCGGGCGTTATTGCGTTTATGGCAGGTCGCATTGCTTCTCCACTGGAAAAACTGGCGGACAGAGTGCGTGATGGCGGCAGCGAAGCGCAGGCCGAATCACTCGCCACGGTTAAAACCTGGTATTACGAGGCTGATCGACTTAAAGAAGCGGTACAGGCTCATCGTCACGCCGTGGCGGGTCATCTGGCCGCGCTGAACGATGAAGTGATGACCGATCCCCTGACCAGTCTTTGTAACCGGCGTGGATTCTCTGTACTGGCAGCGCGGTCAGACAGTGAGCATGAACAGAGTGTCATCGCCATTGATATCGACCATTTTAAGAAGATAAACGACTGGTATGGGCATGACGCAGGTGATGCGGTGCTGGTGAATCTGGCGGCGTTGCTGCGTCAGCTCAGTCGGATCGGCGATATCGTTAGCCGGTTTGGCGGAGAGGAGTTTATCCTGCTACTGCCCCACACTACGCTGGAGGATGCGGCCCGCACCGCAGAACGAATTCGTGAGGTCGTCAGCATCACCACCTTCCCGTTTGCCGGAACAGTGACAATATCAGCAGGCGTGGCTTCAGGCGCTGAACTGGCTGGCAATCGCGAGGCTGTGCTACGGCGTGCTGATGAAGCGCTCTACGAGGCAAAAGCCGCCGGGCGTAACACTGTCAGGATTGCCGGGCCAGGCGGCTTCAGCGCATTTGGGTCGGAAAAATAAGAGGGTGGGGCGGGTGAGTCAGGCTTAGCACTGACTGCGTAATCGCCAGCCCAGCCACTCATCCAGTGCCGCTTCCGGCAGTGGTCTGGAGTAGAAAAATCCCTGAGCCTGATCACAACCAAATTCGGTCAGCGCCGTAACAGTTTCCGCATTCTCCACACCTTCAGCCAGCACCCTGTAATCGAGATCCTTAAGCATGGCAATAATACTGCGAGCGATGACACGCGATGCGGTATCAGACGCAATTTCGCTGATCAGTGAACGGTCAAGTTTGATTACGTCCAGAGGCATGCGTCGGAGATAGCTGATGTTGCTGTAGCCGGTGCCAAAGTCATCCAGTGAAATATCAAATCCACGAAGTTTAAGCATCTCCAGACCCTGTATTGCGGCCGGGCTTTCCAGAATCCGTTCTGTTTCCAGACACTCAACGCCCAGCAGCGAAACCGGCAGCTTTGCGCTGATCATCCGTTCTTCCAGCTCGTCTGCAAATCCTTCACGGGAAAAATCGCTACTGCTGACATTAATTGTGATCGGCAACTGTATATAGCTGTTACGAAGCCGGGATAGCCGGGCGATCACGTGCTCTGTGACCCACGTCGTTAACTCGCTGAGCAGCTCGGTTTGCCCGGCAAAAGGTAAAAACTGTGCAGGCGACAGTTCGCCGCGCTGCGGATGCTGCCAGCGGATCAGGGCTTCCAGTCCAATCGGTTTGCCGCTGTGCAGACAGATTTTAGGCTGATAAGCGAGCCATAATCCTTTGTCCTGGCGTATTGCCGTAGCCAGATCATGCATCAGGGTGAAATCCTGCGTGTGGCGCGTATCGGTGGCCTCACTAAAAGGCATCGAAGCAATGTCTCGGGTAATGGCTTCGTGCAGCGCACTGAGTGCGCGCCGCAGGATCTCCTTAGCGGGCAATTCTCCGGTTTTGAAACTCGCTTCCCCGGTGTGGGTCATTAATGCAACCGATAGCCCATCACCGATATCGGCACTGATCCCAGCCAGCTTCGTTGCCACCCAGTTAGCTGTGAGCCTGCTCTCCTGACGAGTCAGCAGGGCAAAGCGCCCGGTTGCTATGGTATAGAGCATTTCACAAGGTGCAGGACGCAGGCGCAGCGGCAATAGCGTGGCCACATCTTTCAGCAGGCTTTCAACTGGTCCCATTCCCATTGAACGCGCAAGTTCATAAGCGCGTGGCATATCGATACAGTCAATCAGTACCAGCCGCCGTGGGGTGGTGTCTCCAGAAGCAGCCAGGAATTGCAGATCACGAATCAAACGCTGACGGTTGGGCAATCCTGTGACGGGGTCGGAAAAGCCAGCCGAGTACCAGGCATCAAGAAAAGAGATCACCAGTGCTGCCAGCATTTTAAGCATCGCCGCCTGATCGCGACTAAAGGGGTGAGGTGCGGTATCGGTCACACACATCGTGCCCAGTATCAGACCGGTGCTGCTTTTCAGTGGCACACCTGCATAGAAACGAATAAAAGGCGCACCGGTAATCAGTGGATGTTCAGCAAAGCGGACATCAAGCAGCGTATCGGGCACCACGACAATACTGTCATTATCCACTACGTGTCTGCAGAGTGAGTGCTGTCTGGAGGATTGTGTAAGGGTGAAATTATGCGCTGCTTTAACATACTGCATCTCATCATCCAGCACCGAGATAAAGCTGCCGGGAATACCGAGTGCCTGGCTCGACAGCCGAACGAATTGTCGCAGCACATCGTCACGGCTTTCATCGTTACTGCGCAACGCGTGCAGGGTCTGCGTACGGCATTCATCGCCGCCGCTTAGGCTCATAAGCATGGATTCCTCTGCATCGGCTGGTTACGGAGTGGAATTAAACAGAAAAACTAAAGGGTTTGACGACATGAATATAGGCTATTTCTGTAAAAAAAGAAGAAGTTTATTGATTTATTTTTTATCGCACCGCACGCCATCACTGGCCAGGTAAGCAAATATTTTTTCTTTAACGAAATATTTTCGTATTGCTGATTCTATTATTTCGTCGTCAAAAACTATTAATTTCTTAAATATCCTGCCAGTATACTCACTATAAACATAGCGCGCTATATAATAACGCGATAAATCAAATGGCATAATTTACTTTTACTTTCTTTACCTACACCAATGACAACATCGGGGAAAACTCATGAATTCACTCAGGCATTTCACTATTCGCCGCGTGGTACTGTGGATGATGATCGTCTCACTGGGCGTGGTGGCATTAGCTGGC
This sequence comes from Pantoea eucalypti, assembly GCF_009646115.1. Taxonomy (NCBI): domain Bacteria; kingdom Pseudomonadati; phylum Pseudomonadota; class Gammaproteobacteria; order Enterobacterales; family Erwiniaceae; genus Pantoea; species Pantoea eucalypti. The sequence continues at coordinate 10,269 of NZ_CP045722.1, forward strand.
GGCTTCAGCAGCCATTTCGTGCGCGACATCTATCGACAAACTGATCGTTCTGAGGAACTGACGCAACAACTACGTTTTCTGACGAACAGCGCCATTATTATGCAAAGCGGTACGGCAGCCGAGAAGAGTGCTCTCGTCGCTTTAACCCCAGCCGATGCTGGCTGGGATAACTTCCGTAATGCACTCACAGCCACACCTTCTGAATTCGCATCTGTTGCCCGCGCCCAGCTGGATAAAATCACGCAACAGTTAGCCCGGAATCAGGCCCCACTGAAAACTGATCGACATCGGCTGGAGAGCGTATTACTGGCAGCGCTGGTGGCTGTTCTGGCCTTGCTGTTGTTTTGTGACCGTTATCTGGTTGTTCATCTGGTACGTCCTGTCGGTAAAATTCGCGCTCATTTAAACATCATTGCTGGCGGTGATCTTACGCGTGAGCCGGACGATCTGGGGCGTAACTGTGTCGGGCAACTGGTGCCGCTGATCAAAGAGATGCAATACAGTCTGTTGCAGACGGTCAGTGCTATCCGCGACAACGCCGCCATTCTTCATCGTGAAGCGGGTGACATTGCCGCGGGTAACGCCGACCTTTCTGATCGGACATCGACACAGGCCGCTGCACTGGAGCAGACCGCAGCCAGCATGGAGGAGATCACGGTCACCGTGCGTCATAATGCACAAAATGCGCGTGAAGCACGTGAACTGGCTGCCACGACCACGAATACCACTCATCAGGGCGTGGAACTGGTTCAGTTAGTATCGGCAGCCATCACCAGCATCGCGCAGGGGTCTGAAAAAATCCGGCAGTTCACTACAACCATTAATGGCATTGCGTTTCAGACCAACATTCTGGCGCTCAATGCCGCCGTAGAGGCCGCCCGTGCGGGCGAGCAGGGCCGGGGTTTTGCGGTGGTCGCTAGTGAAGTTCGTTCACTGGCACAGCGAAGCGCAGCTGCCTCAAAAGAGATTGAAGAACTGATTGCCGATACCGTGACGCGCGTTGAGGATGGCCGCCGGGCAGCCGAGAGTGCGGGAACCACCATGGGAGCCGTGCTGCGTGGCGTCGATGGGGTCAATGAACTGATTGGACAGATTGCGCTGGCATCGGATGAGCAGAGCAAAGGTATTGCCCAGGTCACCGTGGCCGTTGCTGAACTTGACCGCGTTACTCAGCAGAATGCGACACTGGTTCAGCAGGTTTCCGTGACGGCAGGCAGTCTCAGTGGACAGACCCAGACGCTGGGCAGTGTGATTACGCGTTTCACTTTGCCGAATCAAGCTGTTGCCACGGTTAATTAGTATGTTACGGCCGTTGAAAAGCTGGCTGGGCGAGTGCCGATCAGGTATCGCCCGGCCAGATAACAATCAGACCGGTAAACAATGGCTTTAGGTGTCGAAATAAAAATTCACGATGATTTTTATTTAATAATTGAATGAATGCCTCACTTTACGGAGCGCGTGATCGACGTTGATCATCACCTGGTCAACATCACCCTTAGTAATGGCGATTGTTATTCTCAGTCGCATAATCTTTATGCGGCAGGAAAATAAGATAAAACTTCATTTAATTTATTCAGTTTTATGCATGTCTGACGCTTTCTGACAGCTGCGGATTGCCTGGCACTCTAAACTTAACTCAAATTCATATTTCCGCTGCCACCCTTTCATCCCCAGTGGTTTCGTCACCGGGGCACTGAACAGGGAGTCACTCTTCCGGGAAATCAGCGTTTAAGACCGCCTGTTTCCGTACAGCGTAATGGGTATGAACTGTGCGAGGCTGCTGATTTTTTCTCAGGAAAGGGTAACAGAACAATTTTGACGTTAGTCAGCGCATCTGGCAGGGCACGAAAGCATCACCAAGCCGGCGCAGGTCTGCCAGGAAAAGTATGAAGTGCTGATGTTGCTGGCCGAAGGACATCTGCATTATGAGCACCTGTCAAAGCTGGCAAAGTCAGGTTTTCAGCCTGTATTAACACTTAAGTAAAGCTATTCCAGGCCGATATAGTGAGTCAAGCGAAGCGCTTTTAGCGCTCGTCTGATAAGCCCTGGCCAGAGTTTCCTGGCGTGGTCCGCCATAAGCTGCTGATCCGCTGCAATTCCTCTGCCAGGCATAACGTATTAACTGGTGTCCCTTTATCTGCGGTGCCAGCTTCATCGGGCTCATCGCGGCGATCTTTTGTTGCAGAGTTCACTGGTGGGCCTTTCTTCTGGCAACGGGTCGATAGCAAATTCTGCGTGTCCTGTCTGGTTGAACGAGTCCTCTTTACGCTGTGTCGTGCCGACTGCAGCAGATAACATCAGAGGAGAGTTACGCTGAAACGTCCAGTTTATCATGATGCCGAGGCGGCTCGCCTCAACGCACTTAAGCAGTACAACCTGATGGATTCACCGCCGACCGATGCGCTGGATCGTCTGACCACGCTTGCTGCCAGGCTGTTCCGGGTGCCGGTCGCTTTTGTGTCGCTTATCGACGAGAAGCGGCAGTTTTTTGCCTCCCGCTACGGTTTAAATATCTCAGGTACATCGCGAAACGTTGCTTTCTGCCATCATACCCTGGCGCAGGGCGAGATTCTCTGCGTGCCGGATACGTTGAAAGATCCGCGCTTTCGCGACAGTCCGCTGGTTCACGGTTACCCCTTTATCCGCTTTTATGCGGGGATTCCGCTCTCGACTCCGGATGGTCACCACATTGGTACGGTCTGCCTGACCGACACTCATCCTCGTGAGCCGCTGACTGCAGAGGATCGAAAGCATCTCGCTGACATTGCCGCGCTGGTCATGGATCGCATGGAAATGCATCGTCTGGAATTATTGCGCTATACCAGTCAGCAGCGGCTTCAGGCGATCTCTTCCACCTCTCCCGACGCCATTGTCTGTACAGACCTGCGTCGCGGCATTACCTTCTGGAATCCGGCTGCTACAGCGCTGTTCGGTTACAGCGCAGAGGAGATGCGTGGTCAGTACGTCAGCGAGTTGATTCCGGCCCGCTGCCAGACTGACTACCGAAACGAACTGGCCAGGATTACCTCTGACGAAGCCGCTATTTCGCATCCTCGTTCGTTGCAGATATGGGGTGTGACGCGCGACGGTCGTGAATTCCCGGCAGAGGTCTCTTTTTCTGGCTGGCGTGAAGAAGGCGATCGGCTGGTAGGCATGATTATCCGTGATGTGACGGCTCGCTATGAGAGTGAAGCGCGGCTTTGTGAGCTGGCCTCAATAGATATGCTAACGCGTCTCGCCAGCCGTAGCGCGTTTATGGACCAGGTCGGGCAACTGACTAAAGCAGCCGTGCCTTATACATTACTGATGACCGATCTTGATGGTTTCAAAGAAGTTAACGATACGCTGGGGCATGCTGCCGGGGATGCGTTGCTGTGCCATGTGGCGGAACAGATTCGTGCGGTCTGCGCCAGTGCGGTGACGGCTGCCCGGCTGGGCGGTGACGAATTTGTGATCCTGCTAGCTGGCGGCAGCGCAGAAGCGGCAATCACGGCGGAAAGGCTGATTGCAGCCGTACAGACGCCGTTCCGCTATCACGACTCGCCGGTAGTCGTGGGTGCCAGCACCGGCATCGCCTCTTATCCGGAGCATGGGCGTGATCCCTCATCTGTCATGTCCGCGGCTGACCTTGCACTTTATCGCGCCAAAGCATCTGGGAAAGGCTGCAGTATGCTATTTATGCCCGCGTTTCGCGAAGCGGAACAGCAACGCCGCCGCTTTGAGCGCGAGCTGGAAACGGCGGTGCGGCAGCAGCAGTTTACGCTTTATTACCAGCCCCGCTACGACGTTGAAAGCGGAAAGCTTGTTGGCTGCGAGACACTGGTACGCTGGCAGCATCCGACTCGCGGGCTGCTGTTGCCCGCCGAATTTATCGGCATGCTGGTAAAGAGTCCGCTTTCCGTGACACTGGGAGAGTGGATCATTCGCAGTGCGCTGGCACAGGTCCGGCAGTGGCAGGTTCGCGCGCCTCAGCTTCGTGTCAGTATCAACCTTTTTCCGCGTCAGTTAGCCGGTAATAGCCTGGAGGCGGTGATACGCGAGAGTGCGGGCGGTGATGCCGGTTTTGTTGAGCTGGAGGTGGATGAGCCATTGCTTGCTGTACTGGTGCAGGATTTGCCTGTTCAGGTTGAGGCGGTACGCCGGACAGGCGCTTCATTCATTATCGATCATTACGGACGTACGCTAGGGGCGATTAACCTGCTTCGTTATAGCTTTGTAGCAGGCTTTAAAATTGATAAGTCGCTGACGCACGAGCTGAGTTCAAGCATGCGGGTGCGGATGATGTTCCGATCAATTACCGCGCTCGGCAAAAGCCTGGGGATTCGTGTGGCGGCAGAAGGCGTGGAAGACAAAGAGCAGGTCGCTTTTGTGACTACTGCCGGATGCGACATTATGCAGGGCAATGGCCTTTGCCGGCCAATGACGCCAGCGGACTTTGAGACGATGCTGTGCGGTGAAGAACACTATCCGCCAGCTGTCGCCAGCGGACACGACGTCATGCCCCATTAGTTGATGCGCCCGTGACAGGCAAAGTGCAGGATGAGCGACGCCAGTCCGTTACCGTGTCAGGTCAGCCTGCTGGCCGGTATTCCTGTTTCAGCAGGCCAAATAGCCAGTCATCCTGCCACTTGCCGTCGAGAAAGAAATTCTGCCGTATTGTCCCTTCCTGAACAAAGCCCGCAGAAAGCAAAGTCCGGCATGAGGCCTCATTGCCTGCGGTCACCGTGGCGGTCAGCTTGCGATAGTCCAGTTGCTCAAAGCAAAAGGCGATAGTGGCATGCAGTGACTCGCTGCCATAGCCTTTGCCCTGCGCGTTGGCCGCAAGAATAAATCCAAACTCGGCAATGCCTTCTCCGCGATCGATGAACCCGCAGAAGCCAGCCATTGAACCGGTTGTTTTTTCCTCAATTACCAGACACAGCCAGTGATTACAGCCCGGATACCAGGCGGGCAGGCGGACATCAAAAGAGAGACTTCTGATCGCGTCTGCGCTGCGCGGATCGCTAATGTACTTCATTACCGTTCGATCCTGACTGACCGCCAGATAGAATGGCCAGTCTTCCAGCGGGCGATAGGTCAGGCGTGGCGACGTGATTTGCGGTGGCATTTCTGACGTGAATTCACCAGACATGATACAACTCCCTGCATGTCTAATCTGCAATCAATGGTGCAAAATAGCACAGCATCGCTGACCGATGGCATTCACTTTTTGCTGCTCTTCACGCGTTCTCGTCATTCTGAATTTAGTTCATTCTCTGCACAATCCTGAGTGTTGACCGCCTGTCTTCGCTGGGCGCATTTGCCGATATCGCTGCGATGAACGTTCATCTGCCCACTTCGTTGCTACGCTTTTAGCCAGATAGCTGAAAGCCGACACTGATGAGAATAATATCCAATGGATCTGAAAACGTTTGAAGCAACCGCCTGGGCGGAACTGGTGGCTGGCGCAGCCGATCCACAGAGCGGGTTTCGTTATCTGACGCTCTGTACCGTAGATAGTGCGCAGCAACCACAGGCGCGCATCGTGGTGCTGCGCCAGTGTGATGACAGCCACCGGATGCTGACATTTCATACCGATGTCCGCAGCCCGAAGTGGCAGGAGATGGCGGCTAACCCGCAGGTTAGCGTGCTGGGATATTGTCATCAGCGGCGCCTGCAGTTGCGGATGGTGGGTCGGGTTGAGTGCTATGCGGCAGGGAGTGATGTTGCCCGGTCAGCGTGGCGTGAGTTACCGCAGCATACGCAGCAGACTTACACCGGTGGACCACCGGGTGAAGTACGGGTAGCCGCTGATGAGAGACGTGAAGCGACAGCCGTGGAGTCGGGAGCGTCTCGCTTTGGCGTGGTGATCGTGCGGGTCAGCGTACTGGACGCTTATCAGCTTCAGCGAAATGATAATCAGCGTGCCCTGTTTCATTACTCTCCTCATGGAAGCTTGCAGGAAAGCGAATGGCTCAACCCGTGATGTGAGGTAGCTGATTTACGTCATACCCGGTTAATCCCTGATCCTATCTCTTTATTCTCCCCGGGAAGCAGCAAAACAGATTTGACTGTTTCCCGCTGCGATTAGTGATTTAATCTGCCGCATCGCTTAGCGTCTTTTAGCGACACTTTTACTTAAATTGCCTGCATTTTTCTGTATTTTTCTATCTTTTGTAGTTCTTTGTGCCAGGCTTTAATCAGCCGGAAAGCAGTCACTTATGCTCAAGGTCAGGAAAAGTACAAATGATCGCTCTGTATTACAGGCAGGTTAACCATGAACAATCAACCTCCTGAAGAACCAGGGTCAGAGGGTAACGACCAGGTAATAAGACTGGCGGAAGAAGTCATTGAGATTTCCAGACAGCGGGTCACTGATGGCCATGTCAGAGTTACCCGACAGGTCACCGAGCATCAGCAAAAAATTGCGCTGATGCTCCGGCATCAGACAGCGGAGATTGACCGCATTACTAAGTCGGAGCGGCTGACGGCGATACCGGAGATCCGTGAAGAGAATGGTGTGCTGATCATTCCAATCGTCGAAGAGGAGATCGAGATTGTTCGTCATCTGGTGCTGAAAGAGGAGTGGCATATCCGCAAGGTTGTCAGCATGGAAGAGACAGAAGAGATCGTCACCCTGCGTAAACAGCACGCTTATCTGACCCGAACATCCCACTCAGAGCCGTCCAAATCCATCATCGAGGAACACAACATGGCACGTGAAACAATCGTCACAATGTTCAGCAGTCTCTCACTGGCTGAGGGTGCAAAGCGTAACCTTATTAAGGCCGGTTTCCTGGATGATGACATTGACATCATTTCCGGCGATCGCTTGCGTACTGAAGGACACGAAGCCCGTCACCCTGGTTTCTGGCAGCGCCTGTTTGGCAATACGCTGGAAGAAGATCAGGCCGAAGTCTATGAAGACGCGATGCGTACTGGCGGTGTAGTGCTGTCGCTTCGGGCGGATGAAGATGAGCTACCGCGAGCGTTAGGTATCCTTGATGCGCATGAAGAACTGACAGAACGTCGTGCTGCGTTACCTGACGACGACGTAACAAATGATGGCCTGACTGCACCCGCTAGCGGAACGTTTCAGGATAGCGCAGCAGTCGAACCACTTCATACTGAACCGGCTCATCGTGTCGCGGGTCGTACTCCATTAACCGGTGATGAAAGTAACGAAGACGTGCTGCGGCTGGCAGAAGAACGTCTGGAAGTAGGCAAACGTCTGGTCAGTGAAGGCTCAACCCGCGTTCGTCGCTACACTGTCACGGAACCCGTATCAGAAAATATTTCGCTGCGTGAGCAACATGCCGAAATCTTCCGTCGTCCGGTCAGCGGAACAGGCTCACCGGGCAATGTCGATTGGTCTGAAAAAACGGTTGAAGTGGAAGAGTCGCATGAGCAGCCTGTCATTAATAAGACCGCGGAAATTATTGAAGAAGTGGTGCTGCGTAAAGAGGCCAGCGATCGTGTCGAAACCATTAATGATTCTGTACGCCGTCAGGAAGTAGATATTGACCATGCCAGCAGAGATCCGTTAAGTGCAGACCCGGTGACCGGCAATCACACTGCGACCGATCCGCTGGTTGAGAGCACGGGTCAGGCTCGCGCTGACCATGGCTACAACACCCGTCCGGTAACACCAGGAAGTGGGCCAGCTCATAAAGACAGCTTTACAGAAAAAACTGGGGATAAAATCGCGGAAGCGAAAGAGAAGGTTGAAGACAAATTCAAAAAACCGTAATGCCATGACGGTGGATGCAACATTTTGAGTAAATACGATTACAGCGGTTTATCGGGTCGGGCATTGCCAGCCCGGTTTGCCGCAGCTGAAGCGTAAAAGATAGGTGATGTCATGGTTTTAAGAATTCCTCTTTAAAAGACGCACCCTCTCAAGACACGAATACAGTGATTCATATTGCAGTTTGATCTTGTTATTAACTGCCCTCCCCTAAGCCTGGATTAAAGGTTTTTTTCTACATGATAATCACGACACAATTTTTTCTTTTAAAGGTTGTGGATATGAAAAATAGATTAGTGCTGTATTGTTATTCACATAAGTAGCATACGAGCCAGCAAGTTAAAATCTTGTGAAGTTTACGAAATCAGGGCGTGACTAAAAACAAATCAGTCATATATACAAGTGTATGCATTTGAGACTATTTTTATTTCCAGCTTATACATAAGCTGAATTATTTTTAAATACTATCTTCATTCGTTAAGGAGCAATCAAAAGGAAGTTTTTTATGTCCAGGCATGTTGCGGAAAGTCATCTTAATATCATCCATAATATGGAGCCTTACATTAAACCGGCAAGATTCGATCGACTTTCACGGGGGAAGCAGTTCTTCGATTTTTTCACTGGTCAGGAGAGAAAGGTATACCTGATTAAGGAAGGGGATTTTATTATCCGTTCAAAAAATGGAAATAAAATCATCAATATCATTACGGGGCCGTTTGTCATCGGCGCCATGCCGGCACTGGAAGCACCGCCGATATTCATTGAGAAAGTCGACTACGGAAAAATCTACAGCATTGAATATAACCAGTTCTGGAGCCTCGTAAACCATAAAGGGCTGTTTCCGGACGTTATGAAAATCATGTCAGGCTATCACACCGATCTGCTGAACTGCCTTCAGTCACATTATGCCAATTCGGAAGTGCAGGTCACTAATGCAATCAGCCGGTGGAGTGCGTTTCCGTGTCATATAAAAAAGCGATTTTCAGTGCTTTACTTTCTGACCAATAGCACTTTTTTATCCAAAAGCACGGCATCACGGGTATTGAAGAAGCTCCGGGAAACGGGCGCGGTTCAACTGGACAAAGGCAAACTGATTGATTAGTAAAGCGCACTTTCGTTTCGCAAAAGGCTGACCAGTGCGCTGAGCATCACCTTTTATCCTCGTCAGTCACTAAGACATTCCCTGCATCACTTGCCCGGTGCCTTTACCTGAATGAGAAAGGGCACCGGGCAGGGTCACTGAACATCCAGCCTGACTGGCTGTAATAAGAAGCCATTACCGCTTTAGTTATCTCTCAGGCCGGCCTGAGCATCAGCAAAGATTCAGCCTTCCGGCATTGCGGAGGAGTGATGCGACGAGATTTTCCACGCTTTCCCATCCCAGACATAGGTAAAGGTGTAGCGCGCTTTTACTGAAGACTTATCTGCAAAGGTAAAGGTATAGACCCCGCTGTCGGTTGCCTTGTTGCAACCGGTGCGAATGGTCCGGCTCTCAATTTTACCGACAGGTTTTTTCTCCAGAAAATGCTCAAAATAATCCACACGCTCCGCATCACTCTTTCTTACTTTGTTTGAGAGGGTGGGCAGAAGAACCGCATCGCTCAGATAGTTTTCAGCGACTTTGTGGGCATCGCCGGTCTGCAGAGAGTTGTTCCAGCGGTCAAATAATCCTGCAATCTCTTGTTGATCCGTTTTTACACAATCCTGCGTAGTCTGTGCAAAAGCATTGACTGAGAAAGCAGTCAGTAAAAGCAACATACTTTTTTTCATAATCTATCCTTTTATGAAGTGTGTTAAGAAACAGGCACTGAAATATCACTTTTATATACTTCACAGCCGGTAAGTCGTTTTAGCTATTAACCATTACTGAAAATTACGGCTCCGTTTTGGCAATCAGATACACATAATTACCATAGTGTGCGCCGATTATTTTATAGTTAACCCCTTTTGCTTCCGCTTTTTTCGCGAGGGATTTTTCCGCTTCATGAATGCTCAGTCCGGTGGCTGAGCATTCATGAAGCTATCGCACCGGCTGATACGTTAAATAAAACTAAAAACGTTGATAATAAAAGAATGTTTTTACGCATAGTGAACACCTCACATTTTGAGTTTAGATAAGCTCAGAGATATAGTCTCTGTTTAATGAAAATTAAAAAATCTGATAATGACGCTATCTATTACCTGGTATGTATAATTAAAATTTCATTCTGATTTTGATAAGTGCGTTTTTATTCAATTTCTGGCTATTTTGCTGCTGAGGCTCATAGGTGTAAGCGATAATTTTAATCAGCATGAACTGGTGCTCAAATTTTTTGCAGAATTTAAGTTTGGTCATTGGCAATAAGCGTTACTGAAGTAGCCAGTAATATAGTAAGCGCCACCGCTGTCGGTGAATTTTTCAGCGATAATTAAGCGCTGTTATGTAATTGAATATTCATAATATAACATCTGCTGATTAATGGTTTAATATTCCTGTATCATCAAGGAATGCACCTTCAACATCGGTCATCAGGCGCTCAGATCTGTAAAAGTAACCATTTTCATTTCCATTATCATTTGATCCGATGCGCTGATTAACTTTCCCATACATCCAGATAAGATCGATTTCATCAGGATATTCATCGCAGACATTTTCAGAAATGATAAGGTCTGTCCGCATTCAATGAATCCTTAATGCTGAATAATACTGACGAGATAAACTTTTCTTAATTTAATATTGATATCCGTCTTGCCCGATGTGAAACATCTTTATATTTCGGGGAGTGATAGTCAACGGAGGTCGGCTAACGCGATTGATAGGTAAAGTGATTTTAAATCAAATCATCCATAGTTATCACCAATGGAAAATCAGATGATTACCTTTTAACTAATTGAATATATTGATCTCTTTAATTTTTGGCATTTGATTGAATGATTATTTTGGTTTGCGGGAAATAATGAGTTCTGAATAGGTAAAATAAACCAGTGGTGCTCAGCTAAAGTCTGCCGTTAAATTATCGAGGGAAATGCTAACAAGATGTATGGGGTTCATATTTAAATAACGATTGTTTTTTAAATCACGGTTTCATTAAAGACCTGCATCAGCACCTGATCAGCAAAATTATGTTTACTTCTCTTTACTTCTATTTACCAAAGTCATGCACTATTTCGCCTCTGGTTCAGACTATTAGGTTCAGGTAGTAAATGGTCGGGATGTACTGATTCAGGAGTGCGTAGCAGAATTTATCAGGAGTCATTCAACGACCTGTTGCGTTGTGAAGATAGAAATCCGTGACTACCCTTGCTGTTGCTTCAATTCTCAAACGGGCCGGATAGCCTGAAGACCCGATGAGCATCTGAAATGTTTCAATCATTAATGGCAGGCGAATGTCAGGCTGCCATGCATTTTTAAACAGGGAAATCATGACAGACCAACGCAACGCTGAACGTAACCGCGCTGATGAGCATATCGACCCTTATGTTTCGGTACAGGGTGCAAGAACGCATAATCTTAAAGATGTCTCGTTTCGGTTTCCCCGCAACGCCATGGTGGTGTTTACCGGCGTGTCAGGTTCCGGTAAATCGTCACTTGCCTTTGATACGCTTTACGCAGAAGCCCAGCGCCGGTTTATTGAGTCGGTTTCGCCCCATGCCCGCAGACTGATCGATCAGGCCGCGGCACCGGATGTAGATAATATTGATGGACTTCCGCCTGCGGTGGCTCTGCAACAGAGCCGGGCGGGTGCTCAGGAGCGCTCAACGGTGGGCAGCCTCACCCGAATTTCCGTTACGCTGCGTCTGCTGTTTTCCCGGGCAGGTGCACGACCCGACGGTGTACCTTTTATGACCGCCGATTATTTCTCGCCTAACAATCCAGAAGGAGCCTGTCCGCATTGCCAGGGACTGGGAAGCGTACACACCGTCAAAACCGACTCAATGGTGCCGGATGACTCACTGAGTATCCGCCAGGGCGCCATCGCGTCATGGCCCCGAGGCTGGCATAACAAAAATCTGCGAAGCATCCTTGAGACACTCGGTTACGATGTCGATGCGCCCTGGCATACGCTTTCATCCCGTGACCAGCAGTGGATATTGCTGACGGACGAACAGCCTTCGGTGCCGATTTTTATCGGTCTGAATGCTGAACAACGTGAAGAAGCGTTGGCTGCGGGTGAAGAGCCCGCTTATACCGGGACCTACACCAGTGCCGCAAAAATCGTACTACAGAGTTATTCGGGTGGCAGTGAGACGACGAAGAAACGGCTTGCCCGTTATGTCACGGTCACGCCCTGTTCAGCGTGCCACGGTAAAAGACTGAATCGGGATGCCTTATCCGTCACCTTTGCGGGTTATGACATTGCCAGCCTGAGTGAGCTTTCTGTCTCGGCGCTCGCAGAACTGCTGAAGCCTTATGCTGATGGCACCTCATCCAACCTGCCTGTAGAGGCTGCCCTGCGGGAGGCGGTTATCCGGATGACGTCTGATATCAGTATGCGGCTTCAGCAACTGGACATGCTGGGGCTGGGCCATCTGGCACCGGGCCGCCGGACCACCCAGCTCTCATCCGGCGAGTTGCAGCGCGTGCGTCTGGCAACCCAGTTGATATCACGATTGTTTGGCGTGCTTTACGTACTGGATGAGCCTTCTGCCGGCCTGCATCCCGATGATGTTAAAGCGCTGCTCACTTCCCTGAAAAACCTGGTGCGCGCCGGTAACTCGCTGGTGGTTGTCGAACATAATATGGACCTCATCGCCGAGGCTGACTGGCTCATTGAGGTTGGCCCGGGTCCGGGAACGCATGGCGGTGAGATCGTTTATAACGGCGAACCCGCAGGACTTAAAAACATCGCTTCACCCACGTCTGACTATCTCTTCTCGCGGAGCTATACCGGACTGCGCCAGCGCCGGCCTGCAGAGAGCTGGCTCAGGTTTGAGCAGGTCCATTGCAACAATATTTCCGCAATGGATATCGCTATTCCGCTGGCAAGAATGACAGCTGTCACCGGGGTTTCTGGTTCCGGTAAATCAACACTGTTGAATCGCGTGCTCCCGGAAATGCTCGGACGTTTTGATAAAATCGCTGACAGCGACGAGGGCGAGGAAGAGGATCTGGTGGCAGACGTCAGAGGACAGGTGGTGAGCGGAAGTGACGCCATCGGCCGACTGGTGAGAATCGATCAGCGTCCTATTGGCAGAACGCCTCGATCAAATCTGGCCACTTACACCGGATTTTTCGACATTATCCGCAGGTTGTTTGCAGAAACCCCTGCAGCGAAAGCCAAAGGCTTCAGCGCCAGCCGTTTCTCATTCAATTTACCCGCCGGACGCTGTCCTGCATGTGAAGGGCAGGGGCAGATTTCAATTGAGCTGCTGTTTATGCCCAGCGCCACCGCAACCTGCTCAGTCTGTGCGGGAGGCCGTTATAATCCCGACACGCTGGAAGTGAAGTGGAACAACCTGACGATTGCGGATGTGCTTGCTCTGACCGTGGACGACGCCACTGCGCTCTTTCACGCGTATGACGGTATTCAGCGTTCGTTAAAAGCTTTGACGTCACTGGGACTGGGATATCTGACGCTGGGTCAACCCGCCACTGAGTTGTCTGGCGGCGAGTGCCAGCGCATCAAACTCGCCTGGGAACTGCAGCGTTTACAGCGTACGCCTACACTCTATCTGCTTGATGAACCATCGACTGGCTTGCACCCGTCTGATATGGATAAGCTGCTGATTGTGCTCGATGAACTGGTAAAGCGCGGCCACACGGTGATTATGGCGGAACACACTATGCGCATTGTGGCTGAAGCGGACTGGGTGATTGATCTGGGGCCCGGCTCGGGGCTCAGGGGAGGAAAGATTGTTTCATCCGGCTTACCGGAAGAGGTGAGTCTCTCTGCAGAAAGTCTGACAGCTCCCTGGCTTTCGGCGCAGCTGAAAAAGAGGGCAGGCGATCCGGATTAATCGGGTGGCATAGCGATCTGTTGCGGGATGGGGGCCGTGTCTGGGTGCAGGAACCGTGTGATGCTTCCTGTACCCAATCACTCGGTTGATCGTCAATGTCAGGAAGGCGATTTCTGGTCAGTAGTGATAACGGCATGAGGCGATTAATAATGCCTCCTCAGTGACGGCGTAGACCAGTCGATGTTCCGCCGTAATCCTGCGGGACCAGAATCCCGCAAGATTATGCTTCAGGGGCTCGGGTTTTCCCTTGCCTTCAAAAGGCGTCCTGCTGGCATCTTTAAGGAGTTCGTTAATCTTTCTGACGGTTTTTTTATCAGTATCCTGCCAGTACAGATAATCTTCCCAGGCTTCTGCGGACCAGGTCAGTTTCACTCAATAATATCCCTGTCAGTCCCTTTACCGCTTTGCAGGCTTTCGATAGCATCCATCAATCTGCGAGCATTCTTAGGCGAACGCAGCAGATAGGCCGTCTCTTCCAGTGAGTTATATTCATCAAGCGACATCAGCACGCAGGATTCGCCGTTCTGGCGAGTGATTAACACCGGTGCCTTATCTTCAACTGTCTGAACCATCGTGGCAGAAAGATTCTGTCTGGCTTCGCTGTAACTGATTGCTCTCATAAAACCTCCGTAATGAACAATACAAGTCATTGTACAATGACTGTTGTAGTTCGGGAAGCGAATAACCGGGAACATTGCCGGCTATCCACCCGAAAGCAGAGGATTAACGGTGGAACAACGGGAAAGCACCGGTCAGCAGACCGCCAGCCATCAATACCAGACTCACCAGAATTCCCCACTTGATTGCAAAGCGCTGATGGTCGCCGATGTCGACCTTCGCCAGACCCACCAGCAGGTAGACTGACGGTACCAGCGGGCTCAGCAGGTGGAATGGCTGGCCGACAATGGAAGCGCGAGCAATCTCTTCAGCGGTAATGCCATAGCTGGCCGCTGTCTGAGCAATAACGGGCAGAATGCCAAAGTAAAACGCATCATTCGACATAAAGAAGGTGAACGGCAGGCTGACCAGCGCGGTAAATACTGCCAGGTAAGGGCCAAAGCTGTGCGGGATGACCGCCAGCAAACTTTTCGCCATTGCATCAACCATACCGGTGCCGGAAAGGATACCGGTGAAAATACCGGCGGCAAAAATCAGCGCGGTTACCGCCAGAACGTTACCGGCATGGGAGCTGATGCGCGCTTTCTGCTCTTCCAGCGTGGGATAGTTGAGCATCACCGCTATCGCAAATGCCAGCATAAACAGGATCTGAATCGGCATTAACCCAACCACCAGCAGCACCAGTAGCACAGTGGTCAGGATGAAGTTAGGCCAGAACATTTTTGGCCGGCGATTGGCGGCGCACTCTTCGGCATCCCCCAGACCCAGTTCAATATTGTCGAGATGGTGATCTTTCATGGTCATCACGCCTAAACGCTTACGTTCACGAAGACCAAACAGCACTGCCATGGCCACAAGGCTAACGCAGGCCAGCAACATGGCCGGAAGCATCGGAATAAAGATGTCGAGGGCATCAATGCGCAGTGCCGCTGCGGCACGGGCTGTCGGGCCACCCCATGGCGAGAGGTTCATGATACCGCTGGCGAGGTTGACCAGACAGGTCATCATCAGCACATTCATACCCAGCCGGTGATAGAGCGGCAGGAACGCGGCGATAGCGATCATATACGTCGTGGAGCTGTCACCATCCAGTGAAACCAGCAGGGTCAGCACCGCCGTGCCGACCAGCACTTTCAGGGGATCGCCGCGCACCATCCGGAGAATAAAGCGCACCAGCGGATCAAACAGTCCGGCATCAATCATCAGACCAAAATAGAGAATGGAGAAAGTCAGCATGACGCCGGTAGGAGCCAGCTTCTTGACGCCGTCCAGCATCATGTCACCCAGGCCCGCGTAAAAACCGCCAATCAGCGCAAATATGGTTGGTATCAGAATCAGCGCAATCAAGGCTGACATGCGTTTGGTCATGATCAGATACATGAAGCAAACAACCATGGTAAAACCCAGTATTGTCAGCAAAATAACAGCCCTCGCAATGGCGTATAAGTAATGAAAAGTGCTTATGACCGCAGGAAAATTCAGGTAATTACTTAGTCTGGTAACGATTAACCTGTTGTTTTAGTTAATCCTGCGCAGGATGGTGATATTAAATTGTTATCAGCATTTAGCATTTATTTAACAAAAAAAGGTGATGACGACCATTCTTAAACGAATCTTAAACGAGTTTGTGTGACTGGGATCAAAGCGTGACGAGGGGTAACCGGGGATTTCGGGCCAGCAGAGGGCCGAATCAGGCGATGTTAATGGAGAAGAAACAGGGAAAACGGCTGAGGCAGGACGCCCTGCCGGTTAAAAGTATTAGCTGCCTAACAGCTGAATAATCATTTCAGGTGTTTTGTTCGCCATTTTACTGACGGCAGTCTGGCCCTGCTGAATAATCTGGTTACGAGCCAGCTGACTGGCTTCTTCTGCATAGTCCGCATCCTGTATGCGGCTGCGAGCTGCTGAGGTATCCACGCCCTGCTGCGCCAGCACATTACGGTTTGATTCGTAACGGTTAATCTTCGCGCCATAAGTCGACTGATAGCCGCTGATCTTCGCCAGCGCGCGCTCCAGCGCTTTCATGGTGCTGGAGATGTCCTGACTGTTCAGCAGTGTTGTGTTGTTCAGCCCCAGGGTTTTGGTATCTGACGGTGTAGCCGGGATGGTATCCGATTGCACTGGCTGACCATAATCTGCGCTGGTGACCACTTCCAGAGGACGACTCTCATGTGGCGGCGTTTCAGGCACGCCTTTAGGTTCGGGCAGTTTTCCCCAGGTCAGATTACCCGTGAAAGAGCCATTGCCCACCACCACCACAATCAAATCTTCGTTTACAGTATCCAGCGTGATGCGCTCAAGCCGGTTACTGGTGATGGTCCCGTTATTGAAATCGCCGCTGGCGACATCTTCATAACGATCGCCATCACCGCTATACGTGATGTTCATGCCGTTATAAGTGCTGCTGTTGCTGCCCGCCAGCGCCCAGCTTGTACCGCCCTCGAGCAGTTGCGAACTGTCATATGCCGCACCGCTGCCAAAACCGTTTTTGCTGGTCAGCAGGCGGGTATCTGCGGTAGCCGCATTGGTGATGCCTTTGCTGGCCCAGGTGTAATCGGGCGCACTGCCATCCAGCGGTGTACCGACCAGATGCTTACCGTCGCGGGTAAAGAGCTGGAGATCGTCATCCATACCCAGCGAGTCGATGGTGATGCTTATCGCTGTCGAGCCTGCCGGAATATAGGCCAGCGGGATCACGCCGGAGGTAAAAGAGTAATTCTTGCCTGGAACCGGGAACTTCGTGTTGATAGGGTCAACGTTACCCAGTTTCGCAGGAGGCAGATCGGGATTATTGGTCGCCAGCGGATAACGCCCGAAAATCTCGGTGTGATCCGCGATGTCATTGATGCCTGCCAGAATCTGCTGATATGCACCGTTGACGCTCTGCCTGTCCGCATCCGATAGCGTGCCGTTGGCTGCCTGAACCGAAAGCGTGCGGGCCTGGATCAGTAGATCGACAATGCTACCCAGGCCGCCGCTGGCGGTCTGGGAATAGCTGATAGCGTCATTGAGGCCGCGCGCTACCACCGCATCGGCGTTGATATTGGCCGTCATGCGGTTGGCAATCGCCTGACCTGCCGCATCGTCTTTCGCACTGTTAATCCGCATCCCTGATGATAACCTTTCAACCGTTCGTCCCAGAACAGAGTCAGTGCTGTACCGCATTTTGTTCGTGATGACGGCGGGCTCGTTATGGTTGATCGTTAACATGGTCGCTTTGAACAGGGAGAGGAGTCTCTGTTTTATCGGCAGGATAATAAGCAGCTTTAATCTCTCAGGCGACAAAAACGCAGGTCTGGCGCGATTAAACGGTCAACAGGCTGATGGCTAACCGTTTTTGAGATAAAAGAAACTAATGTTTTAATGGGTGCAGAAGCAGAGCCTGCTGCGCCGGAACGAAGCAGGCGAGGGCAGATCAGTTAAACACCATGCCGCCATCAATCAAAAGTGACTGGCCAGTCATGTAATCGGAGTCGGGACTGGCGAGGTAGGCGACGCAGGCGGCAACATCTTCCGGTTCAGAAAGACGTCCCAGCGTAATACGTTTCGCAAATTCCTCCGTGCCGTAACCGGCGGGCTTTCCAGCTGCTTCGGAAATCTGTCTGTCGATCTCTTGCCACATTGGCGTTCTGACAATACCCGGGCAAAAGGCATTTACCGTGATCCCGGCAGGCGCCAGATCACGCGCGGCGGTCTGTGTCAGGCCGCGCACGGCGAACTTGCTTGAGCTGTAAACCGCCAGCTCCGGATTACCAACGTGACCCGCCTGGGAGCAGGCGTTGATGATTTTGCCACCGTGACCTTCTGCAGCAAACGCTTTAATCGCGGCCTGCATACCCCAGATCACCCCTTTGACATTGACGTTGTAGACCTTGTCGACCACCGCTTCGGTAATCTCCGCAATTGGCGTGGAGGGCGCAATACCTGCGTTGTTAACGATGACGTCAAAACCACCCAGTGCGAGACGAGCCTCTTCGACTGCGGCCAACACCTGATCGCGCTGCGAGACATCGACCTTCAGGGCTATCGCTTTTCCGCCCAACTGGTTGATCTTGTCTGCGACCTGGCGGGCGGTCTCCTGATTGAAATCGGCCACCGCGACCGCCAGTCCATCTTTCGCCAGACGCAGGGCGATCGCTTCACCAATGCCCTGGCCTGCGCCAGTCACAAATGCCACTCTGTTTTTCATCATGATTTCCTTTTTACATGAACTTAAAGAAGCTGACTCAGATGCAGCTGGCCCATCAGTAACGGGTTGTCAGCGTAATCAACAGGCACAGCCACAACTGCAGGTCCCTGAACATCCATCGCTTTTCGCAGCGTAGGCTCCAGTTCTGCTGCACTGGTCACCGCAAAGCCCGCAGCCCCAAATGCTTCTGCGTAGGCTTTAAAATCAATCGGGCCAAAATGAACACCAGAGACGCGGTGATATTTCTTCTCTTCCTGCATCGCCACCATGTTGTAGGCGTTATCAACCCAGACGATGTGCAGAATATTTGCTTTTAACCGGACGGCGGTTTCCAGCTCCATGCTGGACTGCAGGAAGCCGCCATCACCTGAAACCGACACCACTTTGCGTTGCGGATCGACCAGCCAGGCGCCAATCGCCCACGGCAGGGCCACGCCCATGGTCTGCTGACCATTGGAGATCATGATCTGGCGGGCGCGGAAGCTGTAGAGATAGCGGGCGATCCAGATGTGGAAGCTACCCATATCAACGGTGAGGCTGACATCGCTGTTAATAATGTCCTGCATGGCGCGCACGATGCGCAGCGGATGCAGGGCAAACTGATTGAGGCTGGCACCCTGCATTGCCAGTAATTTTCGTTGCTGCTGGCGATCGTCAAGAATAGAGGCAGTTTCTGCAGTCAGTTGCCGTGGCGCAGTAATACGCGCAGCCAGTTTACGCACCGTGGCCGCGATATCCCCCACCAGCTCCGCATCGGGCAGATAGCGGTTGTCGGTCTCTGCGGGTATCACGTCGATATGAATCAACGTGGCATTGCCGCTGTTCCACATCGCCGGTTCATATTCTACCGGGCTGTAGCCGATGGTCATGATCAGGTCAGCCTGTTGCAGCAGCCGGTCGCCTGCCTGGTTATTAAACAGCCCGACACGCCCGGCAAAACGTGAGAAGTGATCCTGTCTGACGGCCCCTGCTGCCTGATAGGTGCTGGTGACCGGAATATGACTACGGGTCAGCAGCTCGTCGATGGCTTCGCTGTTCTCCGTCTGGCTCGCCATCAATCCCAGCAGGATAACCGGATTTTTAGCCCCGGCAATCGCCCTGCTGACTGCCTCAATCATCGCGTCTGGCGCGGCACCTAACACCGGACGGCCTTTACTGCTCAGCGCTTTGCCGGTCACCGGCTGATCGACAATATCCTGTGGCAGGCTGATAAAGGCACCGCCGCCGCGGCCATGTTCCGCATGGCGAAACGCATTTGACAGGCATTCAGAAAGCGCAGAGGGATCGGTCACTTCAACCGCATATTTGGTGATCGGGCGAAACATCGAAACGGTGTCCATGCTCTGATGAACCTGCTTTGCACTGTCGGAACGTTTCACCTGGCCGCCGATAGCGACCACCGGATCACCTTCGCTGGTGGCGGTAGCCATACCGGTGATCAGGTTAGAGCAGCCCGGCCCTGAGGTAACCAGCGCCACACCCGCGTTGCCGGTGAGACGGCCAACTGCGGCGGCCATAAACGCGGCGTTAGCTTCGTGGCGAACCGGTATGGTCTGAATGGATGAGTCCAGCAGCGAGTCAAAAACCTTATCGATCTTTGCGCCAGGGATGCCAAAGACATGCTGGACACCCTGTGCCTCAAGTTGCGCGACCACCAGGTCAGCGCCACAGGTCCAGAGCGTGGTATCGGTTGAAGTTTTCATCGTCATTCCTCTGATTAGCTTTCTACCGCTCGGATCGCGGCGTCAAGATTGGCGGGGTTCAGGTCGGCATTGAGAAAGTCACTGTCCTGCGGCAGATCCACGACCAGCTTGCTGATGGCACCAAAGGTCAGGGTGCCCTGTTCCAGCGCGTAATCGAGAATGTGGCCGCCGCCTTCGCGGTCGTCGGTAATAAAATGTTCGTGATAGCCCGCAACGTTAATGCCCTGCATATATTGCGGCGTGCGGAATCCAATCAGTTCCCCCGCACGCTGGCTAAAGGAAAAGGTAGGCTGATCGTCCAGCACTTCCGGCATGGATCGATACGGGCGGCACTGGCACGGCACGGTGCGGGTATCGACGCGGCTGAAACGACCGCTGATGCGTAGCGCACAGAACTGGTTATCGGAGGTGATTTCGCTGTCGATCACCCGATGGATTTCCTCGCGTGACATCGGCCGGTCAAACTCAAACAGGTGCTGCGGCTTGAAAAAGGTCATGACCGCAAACGGAGTTTTCTGCGCCGGATCGGCTGGATGCGCGCTGCCGTCGGCGTGCAACTGATAGACTTTGCTGTCAAACGCGATCATCTCGCCATCCAGCCGGTTGAAGGTGCCCAGGCCGAAATCCCCTTTGCGCAGCAGGTCGGCAATGCGGACATTACCGTCATAGACGCCGCTCAGCAGCGCACTCATTAAAGAGGTCTGATAGATAACACTTTCTGGCGCATCCTGGGAAAGCGTTAAGACAGTATGTTTTAGTTGATCCTCGCAGGAACAATCAGTTACACAATTGCTCATTTGATGCCTCGTCGATTAACCGTTAAGCCGTGTTAACCTAATGGTGAACCGATTCAGTCGGTGGGTCCAATAGCGAAACCTGTTAACTTTGAGACGTTTTTGATATGGAACTTCGCCATCTGCGTTATTTTGTTGCCGTAGCCGAGACGCTTCACTTTACCCGAGCCGCTGAATTGCTGGGGATATCGCAGCCGCCACTGAGTCAGCAGATATTGCGGCTGGAGCAGGAGATCGGCACGCCATTGTTGAAGCGGCTGACGCGCGGGGTTGAACTCACTGAAGCGGGAGAAGCGTTTCTGGCGGATGCCCGACAGATTGTGCAGCTGGCCGATCAGGCGCTGGAAAACGCGCGTGGCATTGCGCGCGGGATCAGCGGTCAGTTGTCGCTGGGATTTGCCAGTTCGGTGGCGTTTAATTCGCGCATCTTCACGCTAATCCATAAGTTTAAGAAACGTTATCCCGCGATGACGTTGCTGACGCGTGAAGAGAATATGGCGTTGCTGATGCAGGATTTACAGGAGGGATTACTGGATGCGGCCTTTATCCGGCTGCCGTGCGAAAGCAGCAAAGCGTTTAATCTGCGTGTCATTTCCACCGAAAAAATGCTGATTGCGCTGCCGCGTTCTCATCCCTTAAGCGGTACACCCACTGTGCCGCTCTCCGCGCTGGCGGATGAAACCCTGATCATTTTCCCGCGTGACGTCTCGCCGAGCCTGTATGAGCTGATTGTCACTGCCTGTCTGCGGGCGGGCTTTTCGCGCCACACCTTCCAGCAGGCGCCGCAAATCACCACGTCGTTGGGTATGGTCGCGGCCGGCTGCGGGATTGCGCTGGTGCCGGAGTCGATGCGCTGCGTCGATAACCCCGACGTGAGCTTCTGCGATATCGAAAACAACACGCTGTTTACCGACGTGGCCTTTGCCTGGCGTCGGCTTCATCCGTCAAAAGCGGTGCTGCATCTGCTGGCAATGCTGGCAGAACTGCCTGCGCCACACTAAGAGATGGGTTGATAAGCGCCAGCTATTGTAATGAAAACAATAACCAACTGGCGGCACGAAGCCGGGATGCCAATAATCGGTGCATGACTATATATCGCGTAAGAGTCGGGTTTCATAACCCGTCAGCCCTGACATTCAGGCAACTGGATGAAATTCTGGAGCCGCAGCGATTCTGGAGAACAGATTCGGCAGGCGGCCAGTTCCGCTATTTCATGGAGTATGAGTACCAGTCTGACGTGCGTGACCTTTGTTCGGTCTGCTCGCTGGCCTACAGTCAGGCCTGCAAAGTCAGAAAGTGCCCACTGATTCTGGTCGAGGTGATGAACTGAGGACGTCCGGCGATTCTGCTGTTCCTGGTACAGAATCGCCGGACTTTTTTTGAACGGATTTAACGTGAACGGCGTTCCATCATCAGACTTAACGCAGCGGGCAATACCGTAAGTGTCACCAGCGTACCGCTCACCAGCCCACCAATAATCGCCAGTGCCATCGGCCCCCAGAAAACCTGATGAGAAATAGGGATCATGCCCAGGATTGCGGCACACGCGGTCAGCACGATTGGACGCGCCCGGTGATGGGCGGCCTGCCGGATAGCTTCACCAGCGGCAAGTCCGGCGCGGCTGTTCGTATCCACTTCACTGATCATAATCACGGCGTTGCGGATGATGATTCCCGCCAGTGCAATAATCCCCAGCAGCGCCACAAACCCCAGCGGAGTACCCGCAGGCAGCATTGCGGATATGATGCCTGGCAAACCAAACGGTGCCATGCTTAGCGCCAGCAGCATGCCTGAGAAACGTTGCAGCTGAATCATCAGCAGGATCAGCATGGCGCAGATCGTTACCGGCAACAGAGCAAACACAGAACCGTTGCCTTTGTCTGATTCTGCCGCCACGCCACCTTCTTCAATACCATATCCGGCAGGCAGTGAAGCACGCAGAGCGGCGACACCTGGCGCGAGCTGTTGCGAAACCTGTTCAGCCCGCTGACCGGGTGCGATATCGGTCTGTACGGTGATGTAAGCCAGCCGCTGACGGCGCCAGATCACCGGGTCGTCCACCCCCCAGTTCAGCGTCGCGACCTGCCGCAGCGGAATTTTTTGTCCGCTGGCATTGGTAATCATCAATCCTGCCAGCAAGTCAGTGTCCTGGCGCGCCTTGTCATCGCCGCGCAGCACCACATCGATCAGGCGGTTGCGATCGCGCAGCGTGGTCACCACGCTGCCGGACATCAGCGTATTCAGCGCGGTGGCTATCGTGTCTGATGAGAGTCCAGCCGCGCGGGCCGCTGTCTGGTTTACTGCCAGCCTGATAACGCGTTCTGGCTCTCCGGCGGTGAGATTGACACCCCGGGTCAGCGGTGAGCGAGCAAGCTGTGCCGCCAGCCGATCGGCGACCTGCCGAACCTGTGCATTGTCCGGACCGGTGATGCGATATTTCAGTGGCCAGCCAACCGGCGGCCCCAGCTCAAGCGGTGAGACGCGAGTACTGATATCGTTAAAATCTGCTGCCAGTTTTCGTTCCAGCCGGCTGCGCAGCCGATCGCGCACGGTGAGATCTTTTGCCACCACCACCAGCTGCGCGATGTTTTCATTATCCAGCAGCACATCCATCGGTAGAT
Source organism: Pantoea eucalypti (assembly GCF_009646115.1). NCBI lineage: Bacteria > Pseudomonadati > Pseudomonadota > Gammaproteobacteria > Enterobacterales > Erwiniaceae > Pantoea > Pantoea eucalypti. The sequence goes on from NZ_CP045722.1 coordinate 33,857, forward strand.
AGAAGCGGATTGCACCTGAGCCAACGTAGCTGGTGAAGTTCGCCACATCCCGGTCATTCTGGAGCATTTTTTCAAGTTGTACGGTACGACGCAGGGTTTCGGCCTGCGCGGCATTGGCGGGCAGCGTCAGGCTGACCAGCAATTCGGGGCGGTCTGACGCCGGGAAAAACTCACCCTGCATAAAGGTGGTGGCATAAAGGCTGACTAACAGCACTGCCATTGCCACGCCCATTGTCACCAGTCGGTTACGCAGAATCACGTCCAGAAGTCGGTGATAAGTGCGCGCAAGCACGCCCGGCGACGGGTGGGCTGTTATGTGCTTTACAGACAGCAGCCAGCAGCCGGTGAGTGGAGAAAAGATTACTGCGACCACCCACGAGCAAAGCAATGCAAGCGCAATCACCACAAACAGCGAATAGCAGTACTCTCCGGCACTGGAGGCAGCGAACCCGACCGGAATAAAACCCGCAATCATCACCAGCGTGCCGGTCAGCATAGGGAATGCGGTGGTTTTGAACGCATACGTCGCGGCCTGCCACTTACTGTCGCCTGCTTCCAGCCGCGCCACCATCGCTTCGACAGTGATCATCGCGTCATCCACCAGCAGCCCCAGCGCAATGATCAGCGCACCCAGTGAAATTCGTTGCAGGCCGATGCCCGCCAGCAACATGCCGGTAAAGGTCATGGCCAGCACCAGCGGAATGGCCGCTGCCACCACCAGACCAGCACGCAGTCCCAGCGAGACGAAAGAGACGGCTAACACGATGACGACCGCTTCGCCCAGTATCCGGACAAAGCCGCTGACCGCATTTTTCACCACGGATGACTGGTCAGCCACGCGGGTCAGGGTGATGCCGTGCGGTAACTGACTGGCCAGTGTCTGCATGCGCTGGTTAAGCTGCTTGCCGAAATCGAGCATGTTGCCGCCTGGGGCCATGGAAATCGCCAGCCCGATAGCCGGAACGCCGTTAACCCGAAACGTGGGTGCCGGGGGATCGGCAGGTTGAAGAGTGATGGTAGCCAGTTCAGTCAGCGGGATGAAACGCTCTCCGATATGCAGGGTAATTGCCCGCAGGTTTTCGACCGAGGTCAGGGTGCCACTGACCCGCAGCGCAATGTTCTCGCGGTCGGTTCGCAGGCTGCCCGCGGGTACCACGTCGTTCTGCGCTTTGATGGCGTCGCTGACCTGCTGTAAATCGAGTCCCATGCCGTTTAGCTTGCGCGGGGAAAAGGCGATAACCACCTGCTGCTCCTGCACACCCAGCAGGGTGGTTTTTCCGATGTCGGGCAGACTCGTCAGACTTCGCCGCAGGTTATCGACCCGATCGCGCAACTCTCTGGCGGTAAAACCATCAGCCGTAAACCCATAAATTGTGCCGAAGGTGTCATCAAACTCATCGTTCACTGCCGGACCCTGCACGCCCTGAGGCAGTGAAGCGGCAACGTCTTTCATCTTTTTACGTAACTGATACCAGGTGCCAGCCACCTGAGAGGGTGGTGTGTCATCACGCAGGTTGACATATATCACCGTTTGCCCGGCGCGGGTTTCGCTCTCAACGGCGTCCAGCGACGGGATCTCCTGTACCTTCTGTTCCAGTACGTCAGTGACCAGTTGCACCATATTGTCCACGTCCGCGCCCGGCCATTGGGCCGAGATGACGGCAGTTTTGATGGTAAACGCCGGATCTTCATTGCGGGAGAGACGTTCATAGCTCAGTACACCTGCCGCCATCACCAGCAGCATGAAAAAGATGACCAGTTGCTGATGCGCCAGCGCCCAGCCAGAGAGGTTAAAGCCAGCCGGTTTTTTCATGGCGCCTCCTGCATCAGCGAGACCTTTTCGCCGGGCTGCAGGGTATTAACGCCGGCCGTCACAACGCGCTCGCCCGGCTGGATCCCGGCAGTTACAAAGATTTGATGCGCGTTAAAGCGGGCAAGGACTACCGGACGAAGCTGCAAGCGTGACGCTGCATCAACAACCAGCAGCGCGGGTTTGTCTGAGAAACGGGTCAGAGCGCTGGCGGGCAGGGCGATCACTGGCGGTTGTGCATCGGGCAGGCTGACGGTGACCGTGGCACCGGGTGCCATCGCCTCAGGTGGATTTATCAACGAGATGCGCAGTCGCCACGTGCGGGTCTGCGGATCGGCTTGTGGGCTGATGTCACGCACCGTGCCGCTGGCCTGCACGGTGGGATCGGCGAGCAGCGTCACCTTTAGTGGTATTTGGCCGTCAGGACGCAAAAGCGCTGGTGTGGTCAGGTCAAACACCGCATCGCGTGCATCTCCCGCTGCCAGCGTCATCACATTTTGTCCAGCGCTGACCACCTGGCCAGGCTGAACCGTGATGGCGGTGATCCGGCCTGCGGTGGGTGCAGTGAGTTGAGTCCAGCTGAGAGTGTCCTGGGCATTTTTTAGCGCTGCTTCGCTGCTGAGACGGCGTGACTGCGCGCTTTGCCAGTCTGCCTGGGCGCTGTCAAGCTGGCTGCGGGCGATGGCGCCACCGGGCATCAACAGCCGCATTCGATGAAGATTAAGTGCGGCGACCCGTTCGGCGGCGCGAGCGCTGTCGAGATCGGCCTGTGCGCTACTGAGCTGATTACGTGACTGATCATTTTCCAGCGCTGCAAGCGGTTGTCCGGCGCTGACGCGATCGCCCAGTTCAGCCGCACGACTCACGACCCGGCCATCCAGCCTGAAAGCAAGCGCGACCTCTTCATGGGCGCGGATTTCTCCGGTCAGCACCAGTGAAGCATCACTTCCGAGCGGCGGAACAATCACCGTTTTAACTGGTCGCGGCGGGGCAGCGGGCGGGGCAGAATTATTGTCCCGGCAGCCAGTCATGATGAGCACGCCAAGCAGCACAAACATGGCTGGTGCAAAGATCTGAACACTAAAAAGGTGACGCCACACCTGGCGGGCAGCATCCGGGATTAAATCAGTCATAGCCGGGTTCCTTTAATGAGTTGTGCTCATTGAACCCGGCTTGTGTCCAGAAACGTTGCATGAACCATCAAGAAATGGTCAAGCCAGAACAATTTATCTCCCCGGCAGCGTTATCCCGATTAACAGGCCGCCGTCAGCGGGTAACGTGGCGCGAAGTGATCCGCCGTGCGCCTCGATGATAGCTTTGGCGATCGACAATCCCAGCCCGCTGCCGCCAGAGTGGCGAGCACGAGAGGAGTCAGCTCGGGTAAAGCGATCAAACAGCTGCGGCAGAAAGTCCGGCTCTACACCCTGACCATAATCGCGAAAAGTCAGGGTAACCGCCCGATCGTTCTGGCTGGCGGAGATCAGCAACGCACCCCCGTCCGCCGCGTAGCGCAGCGCATTCTCACAAAGGATCGTCACCACCTGGCCCAGGCGGAATGCATCGGCATCGAGCATCAGAGCCTCTGGTGCGATGACGCTGATGGTCACACCTGCCTGTTCTGCCTGCGGCAGCAGCCAGCCCGTACGCTCGCGCAGTAACTCACTGAGATTAAACCGTTCCCGGTTCAGGACCAGCTGACCGGCATCCGCCAGTGACAACAAATGCAGTTCATCGATCAGTCGGCTGAGCTGCGTCAGTTGCTTCATGATCATTGCCAGTTGCTGCGGCTCCGCTGGAAAGACGCCATCCAGAATACCCTGCAACCGGCCCATCGCCGCCGTCAGGGGTGAGCGAAGTTCATGTGCCATCGCCACATGCGAGGTGCGCAGCTCGCGCTCGTAACGCGCCAGTTGCTGCGTCATCTGATTAAAATCTTCGGTAAAGCGCACCAGCTCCTGCGGAGCTTCTTTTACCACTGCGGCTGTTCGGCCAAATTCCCCTTTTGATACCGCGCGCGCCGCGGTCGCCAGCTGACTGAACTGCGTGGAGAGTGGGCGCGCGAAACGCAGTGCCATAAACACCATAAACGGGATGGTGACGACCACCAGCGCAATCACAGTAAACCAGTCCGACGAGGCCAGCGACGGATCAGAAAAAGTGAGCCCCCACCATTGATCCACGATCTGGTGAAAGCGTGCCGGGTCGCTGGCAGGATGGCGCCGTAGCTGTGAAAACTCCTCCAGCAGTGCGGGTGGCATACGGTAATAGACCCAGTACGCCTGCACCGCGAAGCGCAACCACATACAGAAGGCGATCAGAATGACACTGCCAATCGCCAGAAACATGACCCTGACGCAGATCCAGCGCCACAGAGAGTTGTAGATGTTTTTATTCATGGCTGTCTGAACCGGTAACCCACGCTACGCACCGCAGGTAACACGTCAGAGATGCCTGCAGCTTCCAGTTTACGGCGCAGGTTGTAGACGTGTGTATCCACCACCCGCTCCAGCGCATCGCTTTCCGGCAGACAGTGCTCCAGCAGAAACAGACGGGTAAACGGACGCGTTGGTGCGCGCATCAGGGTGACCAGCAGGGAAAATTCAGTGGGTGTCAGATCGAGACGGCGCGATGTGCCACTGTCGCATTCAATTACGGCTGTGAGGGCGATCGGATCAACGACCAGACCGGCCCAGCGCAGGATTTCTGTGACCGGCGCGCTATTCTGACTGCGGCGCAACACCGCCTGCACGCGCGCCACGACTTCGCCTGGATGATAGGGCTTGACCACATAGTCATCAGCGCCATAGCGGAGTGCACCGATGCGGTCCGGCGCATCGCTCATCGCCGTCACCATGATCACCGGCGTATCGTCGCGACGTCGCAGTGCGGCCAGCACTTCGGTGCCGTTCATGCCAGGCAACATGATATCCAGCAGGATCAGATCGGGCTGCCAGCGTCTGGCGACATCCAGCCCGCCAGGTCCGTCACCGACAATCATAACCTCATAATTTTCACGTTTCAGATAGGCCTCAAGGACGCCGGCCGCGTCAGCATCATCTTCAATAATCAGGATACGTTTTAGCTGCATTTCAGATCACCTTGACTGTTTCTTCATAAATCCCTGGTCGTTCATTGACACTCGCCCCGCATACTCCGGCCAGTGACGCGGCCCTGAATCCCTCAGCTCCGCACCTGATGTGATAATGAGGAAACGAGATGATAACCGGAAAAATAACGCTTCACATGGTCTGTTTTTCACTGGCATTAAGCGCGGCTGCCGCAAGAGCGGATGACAGTGCCACGCCTTCGTCCAGTGTGACGGTGGGCATTGCAGGCATCAATGCACCGCGTTACAGCGGCGCAGATAAGCAGCACTGGCAGCTGACGCCGATTATTCAGGCGCGCGACGGGGCTTTCTTTCTCGATTCGCAAAAAGGGATTGGCTACGATCTACAGGCAGATAATGGGTTGTATCTGGAACATACCCTGGGCTATGGGTTAGGCCGATCTGACCGCAATTCCTCATGGCGTGACGGTGATGACCGGCTCAGGGGCATGGGAAAGATCGATGCCACGGTGAACACCGCGCTTGCGGTGGGATGGTCAGTCACACCATGGTTTGTGCTGGAGGGCAAAGCGACGCTGCCACTAAGTGACAGTCAGGGCGTGCAGTATCGGACATCCGTAACGTTGATTCCCTGGCAGACCAGCGATGATACGGTGGCACTGCAGGTGGCAGGTCTGTTTGGCGACGGACGTTACATGAACACCTGGTACGGTGTTAACCGCGAGCAAAGCGCGCGTAGCGGTTATGAACGTTATGACGCTGCGGGTGGATTTTATGGCACCGACGCCAGCCTGACCTGGAGCCATCAATTTACGCCCGCCTGGGCTGCCAGTGTCATCGGTGATTACACATGGCTGGATAAACATGCCTCAGATAGCCCGATTGTCGCGCGGCACAATGGCGCATCGGCAACCCTGGCATTGAGTTATACCTTCTGAATGGCACCATGAAGAAAAACGGGATGCGCAGCCACCGTCGTTTGCTTGCTGCGCTGATTCTGTTGTATCTGCTGGTTTATGCAGTGATTGTTGTGGCGTTGAGTCTGTTCGATGCGCCGGTACGGGGATAGGGCACTGCAGCGGCTATGAGTTGGTGTGAGGCGCAGCGAGGATTATCATCATTCAGCCGCAGGTGGGTGAAAATGCTGTAACGACCTGATGATTTTTCCTGCCTTCCTGTTCCGGCATCGCCATCGGCATATCGAAGTGAAACAGCGTAATAAAGGGAGTCATATCCTGTGCCAGCAGTTCATCAATGCGCTGGTTACAGAAGACAACGGCCTCCTGACTGACGTCGCCGGTGCCATTGTTGAAAGAAAAGGAGAGGGTCGGGAAGTCAGGAAGGATACAGGTTTATGACGCTATTGCTGACGGGTAGCCTCTGGAATTATCCAGCAAAGCGTGATCTTCTGGAGATTTAAACCCTGCGCGACCAGGATGTCTGGTGGCGCAGGTTGAGTCTTCACGATGACGTCAATGCCACTTACGAAGCAGGAGGCTGGCGTTGACGCCGCCAAAGCCGAAACCGTTCGACATGGCATAGGTCAACTCCGCCGGGCGTGCAGTGAGCGCCACCAGGTCAAGATTGCCTGCTGCGTCATCGGGATGATGAAGGTTCAGTGTCGGCGGGATAAGCTGCTGACGCAGCGCCATCAGGGTGAATATCGCCTCAACGCCGCCCGCTGCACCCAGCAGATGGCCGGTGGCAGATTTGGTTGAAGAGATCGCGACCTGTGAATTATCGCCAAATACAGCTCGAATAGCGGCCAGCTCGCCGTGATCGCCAACCTGTGTTGAGGTTGCATGAGCATTGATGTGATGAACGTCATCCGCGCTGATACACGCCTGGCGCAGAGCGGTTCTCATTGCCCGCGCAGCGCCACTGCCATCTTCCGGACCTGCGGTAAGATGGTAAGCATCGGCGCTGGTGCCATAACCGATAATTTCCGCCAGTGGCGTCGCACCCCGAGCCTGGGCATGGGCAAGCGACTCGATCACCAGCAAACCAGCACCTTCGGCCATCACAAAGCCGTTTCTGTCGCGATCAAACGGACGTGATGCGAGATGCGGATGCTCCTCATAGCCCGTGCATAGGGCACGCGCTGCCGCGAAACAGCCCAGCGTTACGCGATCCAGCGCCGCTTCGGTCCCGCCACAAATCGCAATGTCCGCTTCGCCGCTTCTGATTAACCTTGCTGCATCACCAATAGCCTGCACGCCTGCGGCACAGGCTGTAACCGGTGCGCCCAGCGGGCCGGTAAAACCGTATTTAATAGAGACATGACCCGCGGCCATATTGGCCAGAAACGAGGGGGCAGTGAAGGGCGAAAGTCTGCGCGGACCGCGCCCATCCGTGGTGCGCACGGCGTCAGCAATTGCGCCAAAACCGCCGACGCCGGAGGCAATAATGGTCGCGGTGCGTTCACGCGCGGCCTCATCTTCAGGATGCCAGCCCGCCTGAGCCAGCGCTTCTTCTGCCGCAAGCAGCGCAAATTCAATAAATCGCGACATTTTCTTACGCTCTTTCGGCGCAATGAATGACTCCGGGTCATATCCCGCCAGCGGATCTTCATCAATGCCTGGCACAAGGCCACCTACTGAAATCCCGGTGCCGGCAGTGAGTGTGTCGGGCAGCGTGCGGATACCGGACTCACCCGCCGTTAATCGCTGCCAGACGTTGTTAACGCCACAACCTAATGGCGAAACGACGCCCGCGCCGGTAATGACGATGCGTTGTGATGAGGATGAGTGACTCATGAGGTTGCTCCCGTAAGCTGTCCGGGCAGCGATTGACATGCTGACGCGGAGAGGTGAAACGCGCCTGAAGCGCAAATAGCGAGGCCCAGCACAGGATAGTGCGATGGACGCGCGCAGAGATGGAACATCACAGGCTGAGATAAGCGAAGTAGCATCAGAATCCAGAGCGATGACAAAACAAGTCGCTATATTTGATCTGGTGACTAATTAAGTCAATAGTCACATTATGCGGAATGCTCAGGGCGCCAGGCTGCGTAATACAAGCGCTGCCAGCTGCGCAGAGGCTTCCTCAGCGTCGTCAAGACTGTACTGGAGCAATACCGGACTGGCATAAGGTTTAAGAACCCGATAGATCGCTTCTGCTGCTTCATCAGCCGGTGTTTTACGCTCAAACTCACCCGTTTCGCGCCCAAGGCGCAGTATTTGCAGAATCAGGTTAAGCAGTCGCTCTTCATGAGCTGAGGCTGATGGCCAGCGATCGCGAGATGCCACAGCGGCAATATCGTAGAGTTTGCGTTCATGAAAAAACAATTCAGTGCCGGTGGCAGAAAGCGTGCGAAACAGCCGTCGCAGTTGTTCTGATGCCCCAGGTGCATCAACCATCGCTTCTTCGACACGCTGCATAATCATTGCCAGCCGATTGGCACATATTACTTCTCCAATCGCCTGTTTAGATTCAAAAAATTTATAGATATATGCTTTCGAAAAACCAATAGCTCTTGCGAGATCAGAAACCGTCGTTTTTTCATAGCCATAATGTGCAAAGTGTTGCATGGCAGCATCAACAATCTGGTCACGAACGTTGTGCCCGGCCGGACCACGTGTCGCATTTTCTGTTACAGACTGGATCATTGTTAAAACCTGACAGAGTAAAGGTGGATGAAAACTCAGTGACCACTGTTATTAATGGTCACATGTTAGGCTGAGCTGCGGTGAAAATCTACAGTCCGGATAAGATGGAGAGAGTCTGGCACTGTTTATGCGACTCAGTACCTCATCGGTGAGAAGGATCAAACAATCGAATCTCCTCTGGATACGCCATAGTAGTGCCAGCTAAACATCATCTTAGTGAAATGTCAGATTCAGGTTTCTTGAGTGCTTCTTTAATTGAGCTGAATTATACTGTCGGGAATGAAGGAAAATTCAGTGGTTTTTTAATGATTTACATTATTGATGGCCAGATCACCTACAATTCTGACGACTGTACCCTCACGCACATGCCTACCCAGGAAACGCTGAGTCTGAGTATTTCTTCTGGTCGTCTTTTTGAGCAGCTGCTGAATTCTCAGGGAGAAGTCCTGGCACGCGAAATCCTGCTGACTGAAGTCTGGGATAAATATGGCCTGCGCGGCTCAAACAGTAATCTGAATCAGTATCTAAGTATGCTGCGCAGAGCGCTCGCCGCTTATGGCTGTGAAAATTTAATTATCACCATTCCGAAAATTGGCATCAGACTCAACACTGACATCAGCATTGAACGTGAAAGCCCACAGGCTACGGATGTGACAGATGCCCAAACGGATGAGGTGAACGCTGAAGATTCTGGTTCAGTGGAGAAAAGCCACACTCTATTAACTGAGTCTGTTAATCAGGATGTAAGTGTCAAAAAACCGCTCCTCAACTTCAGTAAGATGATTTTTTTTCATTATTATATTGGTGTTACTGGGCAGTTCTCTCTGGTATTACGCGGGGTCTGGCTTTGATGAAAAGAGTTACTCTATGAGTACCATCAAACTGGAAGGCGGCTGCGAAGCTGTGATATTGCAAGGGCTCAATGTTTTTGAAAAAAAATCACTTAATAAAGAAATTACAGAAATCCTGAAAGAAAATAATCAATCCTGTATACCAGGACGCCGTATCTATTTTGATAAAAAAACCTCATTAACGACGACTAATTATGGCAGAACGATGCTCTCTGCATGCAATCTTAACAGTAGTGGTCATATCGTTTCCTGTGACAACTTCTATTATCTGGACTGGAGAACGTCTTGAAACGAAATGCCACGCTGACAATATCCCTGGCTGCACTTTTACTGGTGATTTTTACAGGATTTAACTTTTTCAAATCCCGGGCTAACGATCTGCCTTTCCGCTGCTCAGCATTCAGTCGCTACGAGCTAAGCCGTCATGATGCTACTAGAATTGAGTTTGCTGTAACACAGGATCTGCGTTTTATCGATTCTGATACAGGATATCTGTTATTAAATGGTCAGGTTACAGTTGATGATAAGATTACAGGACTTAATCGGCGTATTGCGTTAAGTCAGGGCCGGAAAATAGACAGTGATACATACCGTTATAAAATCACAAAGATGATCACTTCTACGAATGATTCAACACCAGACGATGTTTTTAATATTTTGCTGGCTGAGATTGCACTCGACCCCAATTATTTACAGCTGGACATCACCCGGCTAAATGGGAATGCTTATCTTATAAGTGGTCCCCTTTCAAGTTTATTTACCTGCCAGCGGTATTAAACCCGTCAGTTTTTAGTGGGAATTATACCCGTAAGATAGAATGCTCTTACGGGTATTTTTCTGATGCCATTTTTCAGGCGCAACGTAAATCCCCGGTTGGTAATAAATATAGGCGTTCAGATGAGCGTTTTTTTGGTTTTTAAAATCCCGTTTGCCAGAGTGTTGATAATACGGATGGTATGCATTCTGCCATCAAGATTTCAATGCGAGGACAAAAGCGGATCTTACCAAAATAGAGAGTGCAGAACTTACACTATGTACACCTGCAGGTAAGATAGGGTGCTGGGTGCAAAATCTCCTTTTGGAGCTTTAACCTATATTGAGGCATTAAAATAGAATAAAAACCTAATTATTAGATTGTTGTGGATTTAAATGTCCATTTTGGGAGCGGTGTGTCCTAATTAAGCCTGACGGATGTTTTGTTATTTTATCAATACAGGACTTCACAATGATGGCTGAATATTTTTATTCTCAACTTTGGCTATATCTCAACACTGTAAGGCTTTTTTGTATGCCTGATATGACGAATCGATAACCTGTATGCTCAGGTGATTATGATTTCCTGAGAAAACGACAACGCTATCATTTACTTCGTTAAAATTCTGACGTGTGCTTTTGTCTGCTAATTTACAAGCATTTAAGTGGTGTAATGATATTTACTGATTTTTCTACTAATCACTAACCTTGTGTTAGTCAGATTGAGTTAATTATTATGTTTAGAGTAACCGAAAATCATGAGCGGGTCATTGATGCATTAGCCGGATATACCCAGGCTGCAAATCCAGATGAGATTTCGCGTGGGAAGCGTCGCTATCATCTTACTAAAGATAATCTACGCCGAATTATGTTCATTCTTGATGGTGATTTCTTACTCAAGTTAAAGGGCGATCATAAGGTGTTGAATGTCTTATCGGCTCCCTTTGTTGTCGGCGTTACGCCAGCACTCGATGAACCTCCCGTTTATCTGGAAAGGATTGATTATGGAAAAGTCAGTTTTATTGATTACGATCTATTCTGGCAACTGATCTTCGAGAAAGACCTTTTCAATGACGCTATGTCTATTTTATCTGGCCAATATTCTGACCTGATGAACTATATACAGTTATCTAAAAATAATTCCTATGATGAAGTGGTTTCCTTAATCCGGCATTGGGAAAAGCTACCACCGCATCTTAAAAAACGATTTTCAGCACTTTGTCTGATTCAAAGTAGTTCACATCTTTCAAAAAGCTCAATTTGCAGAGTGCTGAAAGAATTGAAAGAGAAAGGTGAGCTCACCCTGGTTAATGGCAAGTTTACCTGATTATTTTAACTTTTGAGATGCTTAAGGAAAAAATGGATTTTAAAGTTGTTTGTACAAATGAAAACTACTTCTTTCGGTTGGGCATCTCAAAAATAATTGAGGAGGCATTACTATCTGATTCATCTGTGGAGTTTTTACGAACTGACAGTTCACAACGTCTGGGCCTGGCCGATTTTATACTCATTAATGCTGCTCAGTGGCGTCTTTATATGTGTCAGCCGGCCTACCGTGCTCGGAAGCCCGGTAGCATTATTATAGTGTTCACTGACGATGTTGAAGACATCACACTTGAGCAACTTCCTGTATGCTATCGCTCTATTATTATTATTTCGCGCAATGATTCCATTCGGGATATTCACGAGAAAATCATTCGCTTCTGGGTCGGTCATCAGGGAAACAGACAAGGTTTTCTACCGTCAGATTGCACAGGCTGTGTTTTTGCACGTGTGACGATAGTCCAGTTGCAGGTGCTGAGTTTTTTAAAAAAAGGGTATAATGTCGGGCAAACAGCTAAGCATCTTAATCTTTCAGTTAAAACTATTTACACACATAAGTATAATGTAATGAAAAAGTTTTCACTCAACGGTGACAGGCAATTTAACGCATTTATCAATGATCTTTCTCTGTTTGAGCTTTATAAAGGAATTATTGATACCCCAGAGCCTTAATCGACAATGTCTCTTTTTGATGTGGTTCGGTTGTTCTTTTTTTGTTGGGTGAGAGGAGTGACAAACTTATGACATCGTTATGAAAGAGTTTAATGAGAAGATGCTATAGTTATAAAAATTAATACACGTTTCAGAATGCTGAAAATACCTAAACAACTTCATTTTTCGAATAATAAAAAGTATGTGAGAATTAGCCTGTTAATTAAGAGTGTGCCTGAAATTAATGTTGAGAGAGTTAAATGGAAGTCGCCAATAAAATAGCAATCTGTTCTCTGATGCTGGCTACCGTGCAAATGAGTGGCTGCACGTCTCACAATGCTGAACCACAGCGCCTGATAATGCGTAATCCCGCCAGCGAATGGTGTCTTCAGCGCGGTGGAAAGCTGGTGCAAGAGGCATCATCCAGCGGCAGTGCGCTCTATTGCGTTTTGCCATCAGGAGAAAAGATTGAGCAGTGGGCGTTATTTCATCGTGATCATTCTAAATAGTTCCTGGATTATTCGATAGTCAGCATGATGATGCTTAACTTTGTTGTATTATAAATAGTTTTGCCTGGTTTTATCATGAATATTTATTAATTACCGTTCCGTTATTCAATGAGTTTTCTTTTCAACTGAACTGATTAACGTTTCTGGCCTCATTCCTGTAACAGGAAATGAGGCTGAATTTTTTTATTAAGTGCAGTCGCTGAAAATAATTTCTTTTATGAGTTGTTTTGCCGGGTGTGCAATTAAAAAAATCTTAAAAAATTAACGGAACAACACACTCCGACTCCTGTTTCTGGACGCACTTTTCTACAGGTCTCTTTCGTTATTATTCTGGTTTTTTGATGGTGTTTTTTCGCTGAAAGAAAAGTTATGTTTATAATTTATTTCTGCATATCTAAATTTCGGGATGCTAAAAATTTCGAAAGAAGAAAGTTTGTTTAATTTGTTCAGATGAAAGGATTTATTCATTGTGCTATCTGAAATTAATTTAACTGTTCTTTTTACGAGCAGCACTAGCGTAATCCCAAATCAGATTAAACAGGTAAGCATAGACCAGAAAAAACAGCACCAGCCCGCATTCCAGTTTCAGCGCTGCGAGTAGCGTAATATTCAGCCACCATGCTGCAAAAGGTATCAGCACCACTAACAGTCCAGCCTCAAACAAAACGGCATGGAGGCATCTCATTCGCCAGTCTTTTTTAAATCCTGTTCGGAGCTGGATGCTGTCAAACATCAGATTGAACAGGTAGTTCCATCCCATTGCCAGCGTTGATGAGACGATCGTCAACAGTGCCGATTGTGCGGGGGCAGCTGAGGCCCAAATCATCAGGATAATGAATACCAGCACATTGGCAGCAACTTCGAAAACAACCGCGTGCAGCACTCTCTCTTTGGTGGTGCGCACCGGGGATAAATAGTGTTCCAAAGCAAACTCTCATTGATTAGTCAGGCACCGTAATGGGTGCAGGAAAAATGCAGGACTATCCTGCCATCAGTATCTGAATGCTAAAACGTTCTGCAGGGTGCCCCGTTGTCGGTTTCAGAGCAACTATGTTGCTTCGGCTTTTGTTTCGGCATGACTGCGTTCCATATTCGCTGTGATGATAACAACTCTTGAGCGGGGTAAACTATTAAAATGCCAAATGAATCCTAAATAGATTTATATTTTAATTTTTATAAAAATGTCAGTTTTGAGGTCTGTTTAACAGGGGTGCCAATCTTTCTGAAACATTCATTGAGCACCCGAACCACGGTTGCCAGCCCAACCCCTGCCCTTAGGGCAACGTCTTTCAGCGACATGTCTGCTCCTTTGAGGTAAACACCTCAAAACACCATGCGATGAGTTTAAGACGCCGCGTTATCCTGCTGGTTCAGCTTTCTGCTGGACTATGACGGAGTTCAAAATGAATAAAAAGCAACGTGTTGCCCTGTTGGGATGTGGCTTTATTGGCGAAGTTCATGCCACGAATCTTCAGGCGCATCCTGAGGTTGAACTGGTTTGGGTGGCCGATGCAGAACCTGCACGCGCTGACGCGTTCGCGACGCGCTTTTCGACCCGTGCAGCATCCGTGAGTGAGGCGATCAATGATGCAGAGATCGATATGGTGTTAATCGCCAGCGCAACGCCGACTCATGCCGATTTGCTGGAAACCGCCGCCCGTGCCGGTAAAGCAATCTACTGTGAAAAACCGATCGATCTCTCTCTTGAGCGTGCACGCTCAGCTGTGGCTAATGTCCTCCCTTACAACGTACCAGTCACTGTGGGGTTTAATCGCCGTTTCGATGTCAGTCATCAGCAGCTTAAACAGCAACTCCGCCTGGGGCGGATTGGGCCGGCAGAACTGATACAAATGGTCTGCCGCTCTTCGGCCATGCCGCCGCTGAGTTATCTGAAAGCTTCCGGTGGCCAGATGCGCGATCAGGCTATCCACTTTTTTGACCTGCTGCGCTGGCTGACTGAAGATGAGGTCACCGAGGTTGCTGCTATGGGGGCAGCGCTGGCGTTACCCGCGATCAGCGAATTTGACGATGTGGATACCAGCACGTTGCTATTGCGGCTGCACGGCGGGGCGCTGGCACAGCTGGACAATGCTCGCCGCACTGGTTATGGCTACGATGAACGTATCAGTGTGATGGGACCGCTCGGGATGCTCGAATCGGCTTCTCAGCCACAGCGGGGAGTCAGCTGCTATCGGAGTGCGCAGATTCTGCAGCCGGGGCTGCTACCCGACTGGTTTAGCCGGGTGCAGCCCACTTACTATGCCCATCTGGATGCGTTTATCCGCTCGCTGAATGGTGAGCAGATTGACGATCTGCCGAACCTTGAGGATGGTCTGAAAGCACAGGCAATTGCGGAAGCCGCCGTAATTTCGCTGGCAGAAGGGCGCTTTTGCCAGGTGGAAAAACTGCTGATTTGATCAGGCATGGCAGGCTGATAAAAAATAATTTTATTTTTATCGAATAGAAACCGGCGCTGAGGTGTTTACCGTACAGCGCCGCGATAGCGGACTGCATCCGGCGGACTTTATTGCCTGCCTCACAGACCCGATAAGGATAAATTATGACAACGCGTTCTGGTATTTCTCTGCTTGCTGTTCCGGCTCTATTGCTGATGCTGCACTCTCCGCTGAGTATGGCGATGGGTGATAATGACAGTGATAAAAAAACGCCCGACTGTCCAAAAGGTCAGGTCTATGACAGTCATACGAAAAGCTGTGTGCCCGAAAAAACCAGCAAGTTGAGTGACGATGATAAAACGCGCTATGCCTATCATCTGGCAAAAAAGGGCGAATATCAGGCGGCGCTGAACCTGCTGGATACACTGAAAAATCAGGATACGCGCGAAGCCTGGAACTACCGTGGTTATGCCACCCGCAAGCTGGGGCGTACCGACGAGGGTATTGGCTATTATCAGCGCGCCATTGCGCTTGATCCTCGTTACGCTAAAGTGCGTGAATATCTGGGCGAAGCCTGGATGATTAAAGGGCGTCCCGATTTGGCTCGCGAACAGTTAAAAACCATTGCCGGGATTTGTGGTACAGATTGCGAGGAGTACCGCGATCTGCAAGCCGCGATCAATGGCCATCCTGAGGTCTGATGCGGCAGGGAGGAGCGAAAAATCACTCACAGTGACATCCGTCAGCACCTTGCGGAACATCTGACGCGGCTCTGGCGTTATGGCTATGTGTTGTCACACAACCGTGACATGGCAGAAGAGCTGGTACAGTCAACCTGCGTGCGCGCGCTGGAACGCAGCGCGCAGTTCATGCCGGGCACGCGTATTGATCGATGGCTGTTTTCCATCCTCCATTCCATCTGGGTTAGCGATTTACGCGCACGAAAAGTGCGGCAGGGGCAGGGATTTGTGGATCCCGATGCGCTGCTGGCCGCGGATAATCACGCCACCAGCGACGACAATCGCCATTTCCAGCGCATTATGCAACACGTTAACGCCTTACCCGAGGCACAGCGAAATGCGCTGTTTCTGGTTTACGTGGAAGGACTAACCTATCAGGAGGCAGCAGAGACGCTGGCTGTCCCGGTTGGCACCATTATGAGCCGTCTGGCCGCCGCTCGCGCCACGCTAGCCAGACAGCCGGCGACCACGCCCTCACCGAAGGAGAAACGGAGATGAACAGGGAAACTTTTACGCCGCCGTGGCGCGATGAGGCGATTGTCGCCTGGCTGGATGGTGAGATGACGCCGCGAGAAGCTGCGCAGTTTGAACAGGCGATGGATGAGGATGCTGAACTGGTCGAGCGGGTTGCGCATTTTCAGCACACCAGTCTCGATTTTGAACAGGCTTTTTCGCCGCTACTCGAACAGGCACCACAGGCCAGAATGGCCCAGCGCCTGGCGACCATTCCGGCACCCGAGGTGGCCACCGGGTATAGTCGTCGCGCGCTTATTGCCGCATCGGTCAGCTTTTTACTGGTGGGCAGCGGCATTGGTTTTCTGGCAAGACCCTCAGATGATGGGAAGGATGAAAGTCAGAATATCCGCGATCTGGAGGCGCGCTATATGTCGCTTTACAGTGCTGAAACGCTGGCCGATACCCCCAATGACGCCGCAATGCTGCAGAGAGGTCTCGACCGTACACGGCTGGATTTAGGACTGGAGCTGCACCCGCAGCAACTTCGCCTGCCAGGCGCTGAACTGAAAATGGTGCGGATCCTGCGTTACGAACGAACGTCGATTGCACAGATCGCCTGGCTGCATGCTGATTACGGTCCGATGGCGCTCTGTATCTCGCCTGCACCACAGGATTCGAACCCGATTACTCAGGAACAGCGCCACGGCATGCAGCTGGCCTGGTGGAAGCGCGGTGGCTATCAGTATGTGTTGATAGGGCGTAATCCCACTGCTCAGTTGGCTGCCATCGCTGAAACATTGGTGACCACGCTCAGTTAAAAAAGTCTGTCCCTGAGCGCTTGCTTCAACAGCGATTATCTGGCCTGTGCGGCAATAATCAGCGCAATGTTTACCCGATCATCAACCACTCCAACCAATCGATCCATTCCAAAGGCAGAGCGGGATATCGCGGTGGAGGCATGCAGCGCCAGAGAGCGTGACGCCGGATCAATTGTTTTACCACTGTCCAGTGAGGCCTGCATCACCACTGACCGGCTGACATTTTTAACCGTTAGCACGCCAAAAATACGGTAGTTACCCTCACCCAGTGAGGCAACACGACTGCTCACAAAGTGAATCTGCGGGTAACGCTCCGCATCAAAAAAGAGATCGCTTTTCAATTGCCAGGTCAACAGACTGTTCGATGCCACCAGTGTGCCCACTGGAATATTCACTTCGATACGATCGTCATGGTCTTCATCCGGATTAAGTGTCACCGTGCCAGACACACCCTGTAGTCTGGCTTGCGAAAAATCGTGACCAAAGGTACGCCATGAGAGGCCAATCGATGTTTTATCAGGTGTTATGGTATAGGTTACTGGCGCGGCGTAAAGTACCGGACTGAGCAGGGCGAACAGGGTGCATAAACAGGCGACACGCATCATCACAATTTTCTCTTTTTTAGGCAGACCAGACGTTAACGCCTCAAACCACGATCTTATTCGATTTTTTTAGCACTGTTTTCACCCTTCAGGCACAGGTAATCTGACAAATATTAACTGACTGTCACCTTAGTTTCACCAAAGTGTAATAATTATTGTTAGGGCTGAACATTAATAACGAACAATATTAAGAATACATTAAGACGCTTTTATCGGCGGATGTTTTCGGTGAAATTAACAGGATACTGATTTGATCAGGAGTTGCCTGGTGTGTCTGGATTTATTTTCAGTAAAATCATTTAGTTGTATTGAATCTCAGATATTGCTTCTCTGGTGGGTGGGTTTATGATCTGAGAAGTGGCAGCCCTTGCGATCTTAAACAAAACATCAATAAATCAAAAATTGAGAGCGGAGTCATTATTATTAACTTAAATGTGAACTTTTTCGTAAAACCTTAACTCACTCTTCTTTCATTTTATTGCAATGAACACTATTCATTTAATGTTCAGTTAAGTTTCATACGTTAGTTTGTATTAGCAGTCCGGTAACCTCAATTCCAGAACGGGAAAATAAGGTGTCGATAACGCCATAACCGGATGTTGATAATTCGCTATTTCAATTCTTTTGCCGGCGTTGTGTCTGATTAACAACGCTCGACAGCTAATGAGTTTGATCTGCAGGAGTTTTAGCATGGATTTTTTGCCATTTTCCCGCCCTTCATTTGGTGATGAAGAGCTGGCTGCTGTTAAAGCGGTATTTGACTCCGGGTGGATAACAACAGGCGCTAAATGTGCGGAACTGGAGCAGGCTTTTGTACAACTGACTGGCAACCAGCACGCCATTGCGGTGAGTTCTGCCACAGCGGGGATGCATGTAACGCTGATGGCGATGGGAATCGGGCCTGGCGATGAGGTCATTACGCCGTCCATGACCTGGGTCTCCACTCTGAACCTGATCACGCTGCTGGGCGCCACGCCGGTGATGATTGATGTCGATCCTGACAACCTGATGGTGACGCCGGAACTCATAGCTCAGGCGATTACCTCACGTACCCGCGCGATTATTCCGGTGCATTACGCTGGTGCTCCCGCCGATCTCACGCCAATCTATCAGCTTGCTGAGCAGCATGGCATCGCCATTATTGAAGATGCGGCTCACGCGGTGGGCACGACTTATCACGAGAAGCCAATCGGGCATCGCGGCACGGCTATTTTCTCTTTCCACGCCATCAAGAATATCACCTGTGCGGAAGGCGGCCTGGTGGTGACCGATGACGCTGCTCTCGCCGATCGTATTCGCAGCCTCAAGTTTCATGGCCTGGCGGTTGATGCTTTTGATCGCCAGACCAAGGGGCGTCTGCCACAGGCAGAAGTGATGATGCCGGGCTTTAAATATAATCTGCCTGATATCAGCGCAGCCATTGCGCTGGTGCAGTTACAGAAGCTACCCGGTTTTATTGCTCGCCGCCGTGAGATAGCTGAGCGCTATCTGGAAGCGCTGCACACGCTGCCGTTTACGCCATTGTCACTGCCTGCCTGGCCACATCAGCACGCGTGGCACCTGTTCATTATTCGCATTGATGAGCAGCGCTGCGGTCTGACGCGTGATGCCTTTATGCAGGCACTTAAGTCGCGGGATATAGGCAGCGGATTGCATTTCCGTGCGGCGCATACCCACAAATATTATCGCGAACACTATCCCGATTTACGTTTACCTGCCAGTGAACTGAATAGCCAGCAGATGTGTTCGATTCCGCTGTTTCCGTCAATGACGGATCAGGATATCGAGCGTGTGATTCAGGCTTTACATGACATTGCCGGAGCCTGAAATGCGCGATATCAAACCGATCAATATGCTCTCCGTGGTCATCCCGGTCTATAACGAACAGGAAAGCCTGCCGGAGTTGCTGCAGCGGACCAGCGCGGCATGTGACGCCATTGAAATTGAGTATGAAATTCTGCTGGTTGATGACGGCAGCAGTGACCGCTCAGCCGAACTGATTGAACAGGCTGCCATCATTCCCGGCAGCCGCATAACGGGGGTACTGCTCAATCGCAACTACGGTCAGCACTCCGCCATTATGGCCGGATTCAGCCAGGTCCGTGGCGATCTGATTGTGACACTGGATGCCGATCTGCAGAACCCTCCGGAAGAGATCCCGCGGCTGGTTGAAGCTGCGCGTCAGGGTTATGACGTGGTGGGTACAGTCCGCCAGCAGCGTCAGGATACCTGGTTCCGTCGCAAGGCCTCGCGCACGCTCAACCACCTGATTCAGCGGGTCACCGGCAAAGCGATGGGCGATTACGGCTGTATGTTGCGTGCCTATCGGCGCCATATCGTCGAGGCGATGCTCAATTGTCACGAACGCAGTACGTTCATTCCGATTCTGGCCAACACCTTTGCCCGAAACACCATTGAACTGCCGGTGCTCCACGCTGAGCGGGCCTTTGGCGATTCGAAATATAGCTTTATGCGCCTGATCAACCTGATGTACGACCTGGTGACCTGCCTGACCACCACGCCGTTGCGATTGCTCAGCGTAGTAGGCAGCCTGATTGCACTCTCCGGCTTCGCTTTCTCGCTGGTGCTTATCGTATTGCGACTCTTTTTTGGTGCGGCATGGGCGGGAGATGGTGTTTTCGTCCTGTTCGCCGTGTTGTTCATGTTTATCGGTGCCCAGTTTGTGGGTATGGGACTGCTCGGGGAGTATATCGGGCGAATTTATAACGACGTTCGGGCGCGTCCGCGCTATTTCGTTCAACGCATTGTTCAGGCTCCTGAAGAGCCTTCAGTACAGGATACTCAATCATGAAGACCGTTGTTTTCGCCTATCACGATCTGGGCTGTGTCGGCATCAATGCACTGCTTAGCGCAGGCTATGAGATCACCGCCATTTTTACGCACAACGATGTGGCTACCGAAAATCACTTTTTCGGCTCAGTCGCGCGTCTGGCGGCAGAGCACGGCATTCCGGTCTATGCACCGGACGAGGCGAATCACCCAATCTGGCTTGACCGCATCCGCACCATGGCGCCAGAAATGATCTTCTCCTTCTACTATCGCCATCTGCTGAGCGATGAGATCCTGCAATGCGCTGAAAAGGGGGCTTTTAACCTGCACGGTTCACTGCTGCCAAAATACCGCGGTCGGGCGCCACTCAACTGGGCGCTGGTCAACGGTGAGACGGAAACCGGCGTTACGTTACATCGCATGGTGAAGCGTGCGGATGCCGGTAATATTCTGGCGCAGCAGAAGGTGGCCATTGAGGATGCAGACAACGCGCTGACGCTGCATCGTAAACTGACCCAGGCTGCAGAGCAGTTACTTAACGACGTCTTACCTCGCCTGCGCACGGGTGAGGTCAGTGAGACGCCACAGGATGAGAGTCAGGCGACCTGTGTTGGCCGTCGCACGGCCGAAGATGGCCGCATCGACTGGAATCAACCCGCAGAGAAGATTCACAATCTGGTCAGAGCGGTTACCGATCCGTGGCCAGGCGCCTTCGCCTTCGCCGGTTCGGTTAAATTTATCGTCTGGAAGAGCCGGGTTCATACGCACTCGCATCAGGCGAAGCCAGGTACGGTGATTTCTAAGCAGCCATTCCTGATCGCCTGTGGTGAGGGTGCACTGGAAATTCTGACCGGACAGTCCGAGCATGGCGTTTACATGAATGGCAGCCAGCTGGCGCAAAGCCTGGGCATGGTGCCTGGCGCACTGCTCTATTCAAAACCGCAGTCGGCGCTGCAACGTCGTACACGCGTGCTCATCCTCGGGGTTAACGGCTTTATTGGTAATCATCTCACCGAGCGTTTATTGCAGGATGAGCATTTTGAAGTCTATGGTCTTGATATCAGCTCAGACGCCATCAGCCGCTTCCTGGAACATCCGCGCTTCCATTTCGTTGAAGGGGATATCGCTATTCATTCCGAATGGATTGAGTATCACATCAAAAAATGTGATGTCATCCTGCCGCTGGTGGCGATCGCTACGCCGATTGAATACACCCGAAATCCGCTGCGCGTCTTTGAGCTCGATTTCGAAGAGAACCTGAAAATCATCCGTGACTGCGTGAAGTATCAGAAGCGCATTATTTTCCCATCCACCTCTGAAGTCTACGGCATGTGTACTGATGCCAGCTTCGATGAGGATAGCTCGAATCTGGTGGTCGGGCCGATCAACAAACAGCGCTGGATTTATTCGGTATCTAAACAGCTGCTGGACCGTGTGATCTGGGCTTATGGCGAAAAAGAGGGGCTGCGTTTTACCCTGTTCCGTCCGTTCAACTGGATGGGACCGCGTCTGGATAACCTCAACGCAGCACGCATCGGCAGTTCTCGCGCGATCACGCAACTTATCCTCAATCTGGTTGAAGGTTCACCGATTAAGTTGATCGACGGCGGCAAACAAAAGCGCTGCTTTACCGATATTCAGGATGGTGTGGAAGCATTGTTCCGCATTATCGAAAACAAGCAGCAGAATTGTGATGGTCAGATCATCAACATCGGTAATCCGGACAATGAAGCCAGTATCAAAGAACTCGCGGAGCAGTTGCTGGCCAGCTTCGAGCGTCACCCGCTGCGCAGCCAGTTCCCGCCGTTTGCCGGTTTCCGCGAAGTGGAAAGCAGCAGTTACTACGGTAAAGGCTATCAGGATGTGGAGCACCGCAAACCGGCTATCCGCAATGCGCGTCGCCTACTTGGCTGGACGCCAACCGTCACGATGGATGTCACTATCGACAACACGCTCGATTTCTTCCTGCGTACCGTTGAGCAACAGGCTGATAAGTGATGAAGAAGATCGGTCTGCGGATTGACGTAGATACCTGGCGCGGCACGAAGCAGGGTGTGCCGGCGCTGCTTGAGCTCTTCCAGCGTCACGCAGTGCGGGCCAGCTTTTTCTTCAGCGTGGGACCGGACAACATGGGCCGCCATCTCTGGCGGCTGGTGAAACCGGCGTTTCTCATGAAGATGCTGCGCTCCCGCGCCGCATCACTTTATGGCTGGGACATTCTGCTCGCCGGAACGGCCTGGCCGGGAAAGCAGATGGGACGTGGCCTGCGGAACATTATGCAGGATGCCACACGCCAGCATGAAGTCGGTCTGCATGCCTGGGACCACTTTGCCTGGCAGACCTGGGCAGGTGTCTGGCCGCAGGATAAACTGGTTGAGCAGATAGCACGCGGCACCGAAACGCTCAGTGAGATCCTTGGTCATCCTGTCAGCTGTTCGGCCGTTGCAGGCTGGCGTGCTGATGGTCGGGTCGTTGCCGCCAAACAGGATTTTGGCTTTCACTACAACAGTGACTGCCGCGGCAGCGGGCCATTCAGGCCCATACTGCCAGATGGTCAGATCGGCACTGTACAGATTCCGGTGACGTTACCCACATGGGATGAAGTGGTTGGCCGTGAGGTCAGCGCAGAAGGCTATAACGATTACATTCTGGCGAAAATGCTCGCTTCTGATGATGGCGCTGTCTATACCGTGCATGCCGAAGTGGAGGGGATTATTGGCTTACCAGACTTCGACAAATTGCTGAATGCAGCAACCCGTAATGGCATTCAGTTCTGTCCGTTAAGCGAGCTATTGCCCGACGACCTGACCACCTTACCCGTGGGAAGGATCGTCAGAGGTGAAATTCCCGGACGGGAAGGGTGGCTGGGCTGCCAGAAACTGACTAAAGAGGCGAACTAGTGCGGATACATAAGAACACGAAGTGGCTCATTTTTTTTAGCTTTTTCATTCTCTATTACCTTCTGCCGCCGATGTTCCGCGACCTCTGGCAACCGGATGAGACACGTTACGCAGAGATCAGCCGGGAGATGCTGGCAACCGGTAACTGGGTGACACCACACTTCTTCGGTCTTCGCTATTTTGAAAAACCGATTGCGGGTTACTGGATAAACTCACTGGGCCAATGGCTGTTCGGCCATAACAATTTTGGTGTACGGGCAGGATCAATATTCTCAACAGCGATAACCGCCGCGTTGATCTTCTGGCTCGGCCGGCGGATGTTTGGTTCGGTCCGCACCGCTGCTGTGGGTTCTCTGATTTTCCTGAGTTCACTGCTGGTTTATGGCGTTGGCACCTATGCCGTGCTCGATCCGATGCTGATGCTCTGGCTGGCGGCTGCAATGTGCAGCTTCTGGCTGGCGACGGAGGCCAGCGGGCGCGCCGGGCGCGCGGGCGGCTATCTGCTGCTGGGTCTCGCCTGCGGCATGGGATTCATGACCAAAGGATTTCTGGCACTGGCGCTACCGGTGCTGGCGATTCTGCCATGGGTGATCTGGCGAAAGAGAATACCTGAGCTGCTTTGCTTCGGGCCGCTGGCGATTCTCTCTGCCGCAGCAATCAGTGCACCCTGGGCGCTGGCGATCTATCATCAGGCCCCTGATTTCTGGCACTACTTCTTCTGGGTTGAGCATATTCAGCGCTTTGCAGAAGAGAATGCACAGCACAAAGCCCCTTTCTGGTACTACCTGCCGGTTCTGCTGCTGGGAACGCTGCCGTGGCTGGCGCTGTTACCGGGTGCATTGATAACCGGCTGGCGCGAGCGTCAGCAGAATCCCGGCGCACTGTATCTGTTGAGCTGGACGGTGATGCCGCTGTTGTTTTTCAGTCTGGCAAAAGGCAAGCTGCCGACCTATATCCTGCCCTGTTTTGTGCCGCTGTCGCTGCTTATGGCCCATTATGGGCTGAACGCGGCGCAGCGGGCAGGGCGCGCATTAACCGTTAATGGCTGGATCAACCTGATTTTCGGCATCCTCACGCTGGCAACCGTGCTATTGGTACTCGCGCCCTGGAGCGTAACGCATCACCCCCTGTTTGCCACTCATGAGATGCTGAAGCTGGGACTGGGAGCGCTGGCGTTTCTCATCTGGGGACTGGCGGGCGCATACAGCTGCCGATTTTCACAACGCCGCTGGCTGGTGGCCGCGCTTTGCCCGCTGGGGGTCGCTCTGTTTATTGGCTCAGCTATCCCGGATAAAATCCGTGATGCCAAACAGCCGCAACACTTTGTCTCTGTGATCAGCGAGCGTCTGGCATCCAGTCATTTTATTCTGGCGGACAATCCGGGCGTGGCATCTGCCGCAGCCTGGCACCTGCAACGCAGTGATATCGGCTTCTATGATAATAAAGGTGAGCTGCAATATGGGCTGAGCTACCCGGATGCGCAATCCCGCTTTGTCTCTCAGGCGGATTTTGGCGGCTGGCTTGCCGATCATCGCCGCATGGGAAGCGTGTCCCTGCTGTTACTGGTTGATTCCCCACACAGTGATATCGGCGAGGATGTGCCGGTTCCGGATGCGGTCTATCGCCAGGGCAGGCTTGTCTGCCTTTATTACGGTCAGATGAAGTAAATGCTGCTGCTGATTGTGCTGGTGAGTCTGCTCAGCTGCAGCGCGCAGCTGTGTCAGAAACAGGCGACCCACGCGGTATCAGGCCGCATCCGCTTAAGCTGGATTGGCGTAAGCGTGCTGCTGTTGGGTATCGCGATGCTCCTCTGGCTGCTGGTGCTGCAGCGGGTGCCCGTCAGCCAGGCGTATCCCATGCTGAGCCTTAATTTCATCTTCGTTGCGCTGGCCGGACGCATTTTGTGGCGCGAACGGCTAACGCTTCGTCAGATTGCAGGCACGCTGCTGGTGGTGACGGGCGTCGCGCTAATGGCGAGCCAGCTATGAAAGGATATGGATGGGTTACGTGCAGCGTGCTGCTGGTCTCAGCGGCACAGCTGATGATGCGCTGGGCGATGCCGCGCCTGCCTGATGTCAGTAGCCTGACGTCGCTGCCAACAGTTGCCATACTGCCTGCCTTGTTGCTGCTGGCCGGGTTGGGAGCTTATGCTGTTTCCATGCTCTGCTGGATTCGGGCGCTGCACTATTTTCCGCTTAATCGGGTCTATCCACTGCTCAGCCTGAGTTACGTGCTGGTCTGGCTGGTGGCGGTTTGCTTACCGGTATTTCACGAAGCATTTAGCTGGCGTAGCTTAGCTGGTGTGGTGATTATTTTAATCGGGCTACTGTGCATTGTTGTTAAGCCCTGAACATTCCGTCTTTTACCATTTCCGCAATGAACACCGTTTTATTAACGTTTCCGGGCGGTAGTTAATGCCGTCATGATGGATTGTTTAGCGTTTTCATGATAAATATCCATTTTGTTATCGTTTTCGGGCGACGGATAAAGGATTCGACATGCTGGTTGGCTTTAGCGCACTGTGCGAACGTTATGCTATCAAACTGGCGCAGCCCTTACGCGTAAAGTCAGCTATTGGAACCGTACGCTCACATCATGAGGGCCAGGGACAGGTAGAAAATCATTATCCACCAGGCTATCAGCCGGAAGATGATTTTGCGGGTCACTTTGCCTTTGGTCTCAAGTACGAAGAGATCCATCTGGAGTTTTTCGCACGCCTGTTTACGACCATCGGACCACAACCTTTGGAAGCGTGGTGTCGGCAGGAACCGTTCGGACAGTATGCGCGACGGGCCGGCTTTCTCTATGAATGGCTGACTGGTAATACCTTACAGGTACCGGACGTCACCAACGGAGGCTATGTTGAGGCGATTTCATCCAAAGCGTATCTGACCCGAACGACCGTGAACCGTAACAGGCGCTGGCGCATCAATAATAATCTGCCAGGATCCGCTGATTTCTGCCCACTGGTACGCAAAACCGCAGCCATTGAGCAGGCGCTCACGTTCGATCTCAACGATGCTTTGCATGATCTGGATAACACCTTTGGCGCGGATATTCTGATGCGCACCGCCAGCTGGCTGACATTTAAAGAGTCACGTGCCAGTTTCCTGATTGAGAAAGAGGCGGACCAGGGCGATCGTATCCAGCGATTTGCCCACGTTATCGCGCAGTATTGCGGCCAGCTTGAGGATCCGCTCAGCGATGCCAGCCTGCATACCATACAGCAGGGCATTCTTGGCCAGGATGCGCTGGGATTGGGGCTGCGACGTTCGCCCGTGTTTGTCGGACAGTCGACCATGCGTGAAGATATCGTCCACTATATTGCACCACACTATGATGACGTTCCGCGCTTTATGAATGGGCTTAAAGTCTTTGAACAGGCTACGCGGGGGGCCGCACCACTGGCTCGTGCGGGGGTTATCGCGTTTGGCTTTGTCTATATCCATCCGATGCGCGACGGCAATGGCCGCATCCACCGTTTTTTAATCAATGACACACTGATTCGTGATGGAGCGATACCGGATGGCGTGATCCTGCCTGTTTCAGCCACCATTACCAGTTCGATGGATTTTCGGGTCGGTTACGATCGCACGCTGGACGTATTTTCTAAACGGCTAATGCGGCGCTATGCAGGCTGCTATCGGTTTGGCGAGTTGAAAACCTATGAAGATGGCACGCGGAGTAATTTCACTTTCACCGAGTATGAGGATGCCCGTTTCGCCTGGCGTTATCCCGACTTAACCGAGCATGTGCTTTATACCTGCAGAGTCATCGAGCACACGGTCCGGACTGAAATGGCTGATGAAGCGCGCGTATTGGTGATATTTCAGCGCGCTCAACAGCAGTTGAAGGAGGTCGTTGAGATGCCTGATCAGGACGCCAGTCGTATTATCCGTTCGCTGAAAGAAAATGGCTGGCAGATTTCTGGCAAGCTCAAAAAAACGTTCCCGCTGCTGGATGATACAACTACTGCACAACAGATTGTGGAAGCGGTCAGGTCAGCGTTTGAGACCCACACAGACTAAGTATTCAGGTGTCATGTGAGGTCGCTGAGCACTGCATTTAGCAGAGCGGTTTAAGTTTTGCAGCCAGCGTACCTATATCGCTGACAATCAAATCCGGTGCAGGTGCCAGCGGGTAAAGTGCCTGTCCTTTGCGGGTAACAAATGCGGTTTTCATTCCTGCGCGTTTTGCTCCACCCACATCCCAGCCATGAGCGGCCACCATCATGCACTGTGATGCAGGCTGATCCATTTCCTGCATTGCCCACTGATACACTTTCAGATCGGGCTTATAAACCTGAACCTGTTCCACGCTGAGAATGCGCGTGAACAGCCGAGCCAGTCCGGCAGAACTGAGCTGCTTTTCGGCCAGTGCCGCAGAAGAGTTGGTCAGCGCGACCAGTGTAAATCCCTGTTGCTGCAGAGCACTCAGTCCTGCGGCGACATCAGGATGGGCTGGCATGGCTGCGATAATGTCAGCCAGCGGTGTTGCGTCTGCAGGCAGAGTAATACCATAGCGTGTGGCGGTCATCTGCAGCACTGCTTCGGCGATATCACCAAAGTTATGCCAGCTGCCGGTCACCGACTCCACGAGTGAATGATGTAATAGCGAGGTAAACCAGGCTTCAGCACGCTCCGGTCGGTCACCGAGTCGCTGCGCGACAACCCGGTTCAGCTCAGTGGTATCCAGCAGGGTCTCATTGACATCAAAAAACAGGGTGCCGCTGTAGGGTGCGGGGTTATGACTGTCGGTCATCGTGCCTCCGGTTGGTTTAATGGATGTGACAGGTGAGGCGTTAAAGACGCTCTCTGAAGGTAGAACACCGGTGAGGATTGCTCAATATCGAGTGCTGCGATAGTTAGAAATCAAACTGGAAAACCTGATGTGATTCAGAAAATTAGTTATGCGCATAATACTTATTATGTTAAATAATATTGTTCGATGTATATGTCCTTAGTGACACATTTAAATCACCTTCCATGGTGCGATGTCTTTCAAGTCAGAAAATATAATGAAAGAAATAATCAGTCATCAGACAGTAAATCTTCAACATCTTTAAAGTCACCAAGAGCGGACGTTAATAGCTCTATAATTTCAGATGATATTTGTTCAGCACTTAAAGTAAGTGAAGAATCTGAAAGATCATTATTAATCCAAAAAATATCTAAATTTGTTCTTTCCCTAGACATAATTTCATCATAAGTGAACTCTCGCCACCTGCCACTTGGCCCCATCGACCCATCATCAGATTGGGATGCACTCCAGTTTGCAATTCTTGATCTGTAATCAGATGGTTTATACAAAGTGATGAACTCTTCAAAATCATTCCATGTTAATTTATTTTTTCTTAGTGTTTTATGAATATTTGTCCTTAGATCATATATCCAAACAGACTTGGTTCCAGGCTTTAATCCGGGCTTACATGCGTCAAAGAAAATGACATTTGCGGTAACGCCTTGAGCATAAAATATGCCACTTGGCAAGCGTAATATTGTGTGTAAATTGAACTTATCTAATAATTTCTTTCTGATTATCTCACCAGGTCCGCCTTCAAATAGCACATTATCTGGAACAATAACTGCAGCTCTACCTTCCACTTTCAGCATGTTTGCAATATGTTGGATAAAATTCAACTGTTTGTTTGAAGTTGTTGTCCAGAAGTCATCACGATTATAGAATGATTTATCCTTTTGAGATTTATTCTCCATAATGTTGGTAAAAGTCAAACTGCTTTTTTTACCAAAAGGTGGATTGGCAAGAACTATATCAACTTTACTCTTAGGTCTATTCAATAATGCATCAGTGTTAGAAATTGGAAAGCTATTTAGGTTTATACCATTCAAATATAAATTCATCGCACACAATCGTGTAACTGAATGAGAAATATCATTGCCAGTGAAGGTATGATTGTTTATAAAATTTGTTTCTTTATCGCTAAGAATTTTTGGTTTTCTTAACCCCGACTTCCTGTCAATATCATTCAACAGAAAGTCATGTGCAACAATTAAAAAACCACCCGTCCCACATGCTGGATCAGAAATTGACTCATTAGGTTTAGGTTTAATTACATCAACAATGGCTTCAATTATTGGTCTAGGAGTGAAGTATTGTCCAGCTCCTTTTTTTTCGCTTTCAGCAGACCGCTGCAATAAACCTTCATAAATAGCACCTTTAATATCGAAGCTTAGAGAAGACCAAGATTCCTTATCAATGAGGTTAATTAACTTCCTAAGGTTGGCTTCATCTCTGATTTTGTTTTCAGCATTTTTAAAAATAACCCCTATACTTCCTTTTTCACCACTTAATTTTTTTAGAGATTCTGAGTAGTAATTAATAATACTGTTTTTATCACAGTCTAATAGACAACCCCAGACGTCTACGACCTCAACATTTAAGCCAGGCGTAGATTCATTGATAGCTGAAGCCATTTTAAGAAATATAAGGAAAGTTAGCTGTTCTACATAGTCACCATAGCCTATCCCCTCATCTCTTAAGACATGCGCATAGTTCCAAACGCGATTGACAATGTCTGTTGTACTGATATTAGTCATTTTATTCTCTATCAAGTATTGTTTTTACCCACGGTTCATGGTAATGCTGCCTCAAGTACAATTTCGCTGCAGTAATAAATTTAGAATCTGGCCATGTGAAACGTATCAACTTTATTATTTCTTTTATATTGGTCGTAATTTGCTCAGAGCTGACTTGGTGGCCATTTTTAAATGATTCATTTGTGCTCGCAACTAACTGGTCGATTCGTTGCCTTATAGCTTGGCGTGCCATTTTAGTAGGCTTATGATTTAAATGATACTTTTCTATAGATTCTTTGGCTCTCAAATAATCTTCTGAATTTTCATCATTACTATTAGGACATGCCTGACCATTTTTGTCAAAGGTGAGCAAACTGTAATCATTCTGATTAGTAGGATCGAGAAGTTTAGGACGTTCTCTGTTTACATCCGTTTTACATGTGTTCCAATGTGGAGGAGTGATTATAGGGAAGTGATCTTGTTTCCCTCCAGCAGTTTTAACGTCTACCCTTCTAGAGTTACAATAAGTACAACAAAACCTGTAGTTTCTCCACTCAAATGCTAACCACCAATAACCAGGGTGATCTGGGCACTCCGCTACTGAATTTTTAGGTCTAAAATGATCAATTGGTTTATCTGACCTCAGTTCATTTGTCTCGCAATACCAACATTTTCCGTTCGATATTTTTGACATTTGTTCGCCTAACTGAGACCACACATCACTCTTAGCAGAGATTGCCCTTTTACGAGCATTAGTCTTTGCAGTCTCCAACTCGGCATTTAATCTATTAATATCCCAAGCTTCTCTAACTGACTTTTGAAGGGTTTTTTGTTCTGCCTCATTTATTTTTTTGTTTACATAAACCCATGCATTGTCAACAGTCTTCTCCCAGTCGTCAGGCAGATTAAGTTCTAATTCATCAAGTTCGATATAGCGCATTATTTTTTACCATCTTCTTCGTCAAGTTGTGATAGTATATCATCGGTCATTCTAGCTAATTCTTCACGGTCACTGTCTGTTAGGAATGTATTGGTATTTAACTTATCACCATGTTTACGTGACCATGCTTTGACGAAGGCAGAAAAGTATGGGTCTGAGTAGGATTCAAGAAAACCTAGCTCAGACAGTTGTGATTGGAGGGATTCAAATCGCTCTTCTTGTTTCTGAGTTCTATTTTCAGAGGCTAACAATACTGCATGTTCATCAAGTTTTTCCAAAGTTTCAACATCAACATCAGATCTTAGACCAAACATATCACTCATTAAAATCCCCGAAAACCCCATTCCTTTGGGTTCATATAGAGGGGTTGAAGAATAAACCTTCAAACTCTCTTCATCTCTTTTCATAATTTGAATTTGAGATTTTTTTAAAGTAGAAATCACTATTGGGTCATGTGTAGCTAAGACAATATGGCTATTTTCTACAGCGCCATTAGTGTTTAGGCCATCATCAAGTTTAAATCCTGCAATTTCTTTTAAATATCTAATGTATTCCATGCTCCAAGCTGGATTTAAATGTGTATCAGGCTCATCGAGTAAAAATAAAGATTCATCATCACGAGTAAAACGGAGAAGGCCCAGCACTGTCAATAACTGTTGCTCACCTTCACTTAACTCTCTAAAAGTAAGCGTTTCGTTCGTTCCGTTTTTATTTTTTACCTTTACCTTAATCCTTACTTCATGAACTAAATTTGAAAAATATATACTTTCAAGTAATTTAAAAAAGTCCTTTTCAGTAGTGCAGTTTCCAACATCTTTTAAAGCATTTAAATCTTTTAAATAAAGGAATAATGCCTCCATATTATCCGGCTTGCGCTTCATTGGATGTGGGATTGGAATTGTTTTATACATCGGAGCTAATGATGCGTTATAAAGTCTATCCAAGAATGGTCTAACTACACCAGTAGCGTTCCAAAAACGCGGGTCACCTTCTTTACTCGTCCAATCTGGCTTATTAAGTACAAAAAGAACAGATTCAATTTCTTCAATAAAAAGTTTTTCTTTTAAAAATTCATTTACTTTATTATCGTCACCCAAGAAAAATGCAAGAAGTACAAAATTGCTATGTACTTTTTGAGCATAAAATAGAGGGCGTAAAGGCAAAGTTTTTTCATCTAATCCATATTTATTTGGATATAGCAATTGGTCACGAAATTTACGCTGGTGCTCATAGAAATGCATTGCCAATCTATCGCTAGGGCCAGAATAATATCCGAAAACATTCGATGGCAGGTATTTTCTACTTGTTTCTTTGAAGAATGAATTTGAGTTTTTAAGGATATTGTTCTTAAGGTTGCCTTTTTCAAAGACTTCAATCTTATATTGTTCTTTTTTTATGCTTGTTTCTTTTGCATCAATTTTAATGACATAATTTCTGCAAGAATATTCAATTCGATAGGAAAAGGTTGGTTCTTTTCGTAAATCAAGCGAGCTGAAAATTATTACAAGTGCTTCAATTATATTTGACTTTCCAGAGCCATTCCACCCAATAATAACTGTGACCAATTCGTCTTGCTCAAAATCGACCAACACATCCTTCAGGTTTTTAAATTCACTAATCCACAATTTATCAAGTTTCATATTTTATCCTTAGAAATCAAAAAGTCTCCATTTTCATCTCGCAAATATTCAATTTTGCCGCTATCGACTAAGAGCTTCAATTCTTCATAAAACTCTTCAATCGATAAAATACTTAATGTTTCTTGATATTTTGAAATTGAAAATAGCTCTTCAACTGTTGTCAATTTCCCCCGCTCGTTTAATAGATCAAATAAACTCAAGTTTTTCATACCCTTAATCTCAACCCTGTTTTGGGTAATTTCTATCTCCTTCACCTTCTTTTCAAATTCTGCGTCATGGCTCAATTCTTTATTTTTATTATTTTTTATTTCGTAAATGGCCGTGCCAGATATTAACTTGCCAGTCACCGCCTTTTTTAAAATTTCACACTTTAACTTTGATGATAAAAATTTTTTTTCAATTATTTTTTCTTTGATTTTTTCTATCCGAAAAAGCTTTTCCTTTATTAATTCGGATATTTTTTCCGCTTCATCAATTGGTGGTAGTGGAACAAGGAATTTTGATACTTTGCTTATGCTCAAAGTATACAGTCCGGAGGTTGAGCTAGAATCTCTTTCGATCTGTTCTCTACCTTTTGTAGACATAAACCAATAAATAAGAAACATCGATAATTGCGATTTTTTAATGCGTACTTTAATAATATGATTTTGGTGTGCGCATGGTCTTATAGAATCATCCCATAATGCCATGCGTCCAATTTGGTCTGCACTGCCATTACCCTCCACAATAAGTAAATCATTTTTTTGGAGTAATACTCTAGTTAGTTCGGAATCAGACACTCCAATACTATGAACATCATCCAACCTGAGCTCATTTGAATAAACATTAGCAACCCTGAGATAAGGAATGCTTAATTTGTAACTCTCTCTCTTTTTGCTTTTTGTTAAGCCACCACTTACTTCACCAATCGAACTTAACTTTGTCCATTTCCAACCCTCTGGCAGAGCACCATTTCGTTCGTTGTTAGGTAGTTCACATTTATAAATACCGAGGGTGTAACTGTTCAATATTAATTTCTTGTATTCTTCTAGCTTAGTTAGGGCTAATTCAGACTTGCCAGTACCCCTATCAATTTTTTCATACAGCTCATCTATTTTATCTGAGATTATTTTTTGAATTTCAAGCGGTGGCTGAGGAAGTGGAATTTGAGCTAAAGATTTAGATGAAAGATGTTTTACTGTCACCGAAGAAGTTTCAGCATTAATAGCATCTAAATATGGTTGAAGCACATAGAAGAAAAATTTTTTATTATATTTTTCCTCATCAACTGAAATTTTACATACTCTCTGGTTTAGTAATGATGTAGGGCCACCCCATATAGCTACTTTAAAATCACCATCCATGCCTATTAAAATGTCACCACTGAAAATTAAATATTTTTCATCATATTCCCCAACGTAATAGGTTGTGTTTTCATTATTTGTTATGTCTCTAATTCTAATTAATGGGATGCCCGACTGATATTTAGTTGAAAATAAGCTTGACTTAAATGCATATCCATTTGTAATGGATGATACATCACCAAGTTTAACCCGGTTCCATGATGAATGGATTGATAAAAGTTCATTGTTCGAATCCTGAACTATATTTTCAGGTCTTTTTGTAAGAGCCATCTACATTCCTATTTTTTAACTTGCTAATGACTTAATTAATCACTAAAGCCATTACAATTCTTTAAAATCAATCTCAAGATCAGAGTAAGCTATCATTATACAGACTAGTACATTCTTTCTTAAAATATTAATTCTATAACTTAAATGTATAGATATTGTACTTAAATCTTATTTTATTTTGATTTTTAAGCTAACTTTAAACTAAAACCTAAACAGTCTATAGTTATGCCTGATTACCATCAAGCTTAGCACTCTGACTCAGTCACTTAAAGCAGTCAGAGTGCAATTATAACTTCATTTATCAATAATCCTTACAAACTCTGATTGCCTCATATCTCTCTCGTGCCAAAGACTGTTACTTTCCGCAAACCTTATATAATTATACTTACATAAGGCCAAACAGGGTCTCAAAGCCATCGCCCCACCGGAGCGGAACCCCGCCCACTCTGCACCAAAAGCCGCACTTGCGGCTTTTTTTATTTCACCCGGTTCAGGATCTCTTCGCCTTTCGTCCGGCGGGCAATTTCTCTCGCCGTCTCTTCAATGCCGGGGTAAATGGTGCTGGGCTTGATGTTGAGCCGGCTGAGCTCCTGCAGGATCGCCTTCTTATTGCTGACGTATATGCGCTTAACTGTTAGGCCGCTGTGCCCGGTATCCGGCAGCACGGCCTCATGCCCGAACAGCAGAAACGCGCCGGACTGAGAGGAGATCCGCTGGTTGGCAATCCTGCCGCGGACAAACAGGATGCGGCTCAAATCACCCGGTCGAATGGCGTTTTCAAAGTACGGTTTTTCCGCCCGGATAAAATGAATGAGCCTTTTCATCTCTGGCGATTCTTCTCCTCGCTCATTTAGGGGGACGTCCGTTTCAGGTATGACCTTATTTTTATCTTCCATATTAAGCAGGGACAGGTTAGCGATGCTGCTGACGGTGTCAGAATTATAAAATTTGATGTCATCCGTCCGGACGGAAAAAATTTTCACATCCCCGACCTTCTCATCTTCCTCGTTTTTATCGAGCATGTCTGCGCAGCAGAAATAGAGGGCGACAAGCGGATTGGCCGTGACGTCCAGCAGCCGCGTAGGCAGGCCGTAGTGCTGCATGCGGACCAGCTTATCGAGCATGAAATGGTCCTGATAAAACTCGGACGGATGAGCAGTCAGAATCTCGTTAATCATGTGCCTTTCTTTAAACCTGTACAACGGCACGGCATCTTCTTCGCGGAACAGGGATGGTTCAAGCTTATATTTAAAATTA
Source organism: Pantoea eucalypti (assembly GCF_009646115.1). Classification (NCBI taxonomy): domain Bacteria; kingdom Pseudomonadati; phylum Pseudomonadota; class Gammaproteobacteria; order Enterobacterales; family Erwiniaceae; genus Pantoea; species Pantoea eucalypti. The sequence goes on from NZ_CP045722.1 coordinate 69,117, forward strand.
CTGTGCCCCCGGTAAAACACCTCATGACCATCCTGTGCCTGAAATTCGTCAATTTTCTGCAGAAACTTCTCAACTGACGTCACGCTCTCTTCACGCTCTGTCACTCCTGGAAGCGACGGGGCTGGAGGAGGCAGTGGCGGGACCAGAACTGGTCCTTGCGGGCGGGGAACCGGGATTGTTAACCCGAAAGCGTGCATGACCTCAGGAAGGCTAACATCTTTGATAGCCCAGTGGGTTCGTTGTGCTTCAAACTGATGATAGAAGAAGCGGTCGGCCAGCGCTTTGTAGTTATCAACGATCACTCTCCCGAAATCATAGTGTATGCGCGCTGCATATTCTAAATTTTTCCCGCTGACTCTAATGCTTTCAATCATGGCCACCCGGACATTGGAATACAGGTGTGAACGCCCGTCCTGGTGTTGCTCATTATCGAACTCGGTCATCAGCACGCAGGGAATGAGTTTCAGGTTTGCGAGGACCTTTTCATTTACCTCTCTGAAGACGACCGAGAGCGATTCACTTGTGTATTCCAGATAGCGGCTCAGGGGCATCGAGCTATGGGCAAGTTCGCCCACTGGAACCATCCAGTCATCATCATTGGACTTAATTATCAGATTGATCATGGAGCTTCCCTTCAGGTTCATCAATGAGAAAATGTTGAGATAACTTTATTCTTTTGTAGGCATCAGTTAAAGGGAAACCGCTCTTGCTGCGTCCGTTTCTGATTGACTGGCACTGTTGGCCAGCAACTCTTTCACGGACTCTGAGCAGAGCTCAGTGCATCTGATTTTGATTGCATTTCATTCCCATTAGACAATCTTAAAGCACATCAAAAAAACATTAAATCCATGTAGAGGTACACCGGATTTGCCGTCAGACCCTAACCGGTTAATCCTTTCTCGTAATTTCCGCAGAATCCGCCGCCGGCATATAAAGGGCAAGCAGACATAATCACCGACTTCAATTCGCTCAACCCAAACTACGCCCGGCCCTTACTTACTTCTTATCCAGCGACCAGGTCGCGCTGCGGATATCCACCTTCACCGGCAACAGACCAATCCGGGTAAAGGTATCCGCCAGTGCCTGCTGCTGCGTAAAGACTTCAGGCGTCATCCGCTCTGCACCAAACGGCATCCTTGCCAGCGCCTGCTGCCAGATCGGCTGGGGCAGACCGGTTGAGGAGGACATGATTTTAGCCGCCTCTTCATGATGCTGATTGGCCCACGAGCTCAGCGTGTCCAGCTCATCCACCACCTGAGCGGCGATTTGAGGATAAGTATCTGCGAACTTGCGACTGGCAAGATAGAAGGTGTAGTGCGGCACCAGTCCCTCGGCATTTTTAATCAGCCGGGCTTTAGCGGTGGTTTCCACTTCGGCGTAGTAAGGATCCCAGATGACCCAGGCATCCACCGCGCCACGCTGGAAGGCCGCGCGCGCATCGGCAGGCGGCAGATAGACGGGTGTAATGTCCTTGTAGCTCAGCCCTGCCTTCTCCAGCGCCGTGACCAACAAATAGTTAACGTCAGAGCCTTTATTCAGCGCCACCCGCTTGCCTTTAAGATCCGCCACGCTTTTAATCGGGGAGTCTGCAGGCACCACAATCGCTTCGGTTTTAGGGTTAGCTGGCGAGTGTCCCAGATAAACCAGATCGGCCTGTGCGGCCTGGGCAAATGTCGGTGGCGCATCGCCGGTGGCAGCCAGATCGATACTGCCGATGTTTAAGCCCTCCAGCATCTGCGGCCCGGCTGGGAATTCAATCCAGTGCACCGCAATCCCCTGCTTCTTAAATTCCTGATCCAGCGTGCCGCGATACTTCAGCAGCGCGAAGATATTGGCTTTTTGAAAACCGATATTCACTGTATCGGGTTTCTCTGCAGCTGCCCGGGCGTTAAATGCAAAACCCGCCTGGGCGGCAATAATCATTGCGCTGAATAAAACTTTTTTCATTTCTCATTCCTGAGTTTGTTTGTTGTCAGCGCAACATAACAAACGCGGATTGAAGCGCTTAGCGAGGAAATGTTCGATGCTTAGCTAAAAAAACGCTATGGATGCCAGACTGACTCGCGTACGCGAATGGCCCGACTGAATAACCCCAGCGCATAAAAGCGGTCAGCGATGGTTTGCTGTTCCCGGATGATGGCCAGGTTCATTCGCTGAGTCTGATGGCTGCGCCGGGCTAAGGCGTGCATTAGTGAGGTCGCAGAAATGCCGAGTTCGCTGGAGAGCAACGCGGCGGCTTCAGTATGGTGTGCATCAATGTAGCGGCCCGTCTGTTCCAGGGCGGTGAGCAGGATCTGCAACAGATCGCCCGACTGCGCCGCAAATCCGCGTTCGGCAAGGTAAAACTGATGATTATTGACCCGGCCAGTGCCATCCGCAATTACCCTGAACTGTCCGCTGTTCTCAGCATCACTGAGGAGCGGATCCCACATCATCCAGGCATCTACCGCGCTGAGGTCGCTGGGCGTCAGTGGATATTTGGGGGGTGCATAGACAATGCGCACCTCATCCAGCGCTAATCCCGCCTCATCCAGGATTTGCAGCAGCAGATAGTGGACATTAGAACCACGATTCACGGCGATGCGTTTGCCTCTGAGATCGCCAATCTGCTGAACCGGGCTATTAGTGGGTACCAGCAGCGCCACGCTCTGCGGAGCGGCAGGTTCCCAGGCGACGTAGACCATCGGGCTGTTGCTGGCTTGCGCAAACAAGGGAGGAACTTCGCCGGTGGTCCCGAAATCGACCTCCTTATTGTTCAGCGCATGGAGGAGCTGTGGACCCGCTGGAAACTCGCTCCACAGCACGCTGACGCCCTGATCGCTCAGCTGCTGCTCCAGCGACTGACGCGCTTTCAGAATGCCAAGGTTGCCAAACTTCTGATAACCGATACGCAGTTCACGCTCCTGCTGAGGCTGATGATGAGGAGAGGCCTCGCGCTGACGCAATGAGGTACGGCGGGGTTTAATCACACCCAGATGCCCCAGCTGGGTACGCAGTGTATGACGGCTGATGCCCAGCAGCGCGGCCGCCTGTAACTGATTACCCTGCGTGAGTTCCAGCGCATTTTTTACCAGCGCGGCGATCACTCGTGGATAGAGTGGCGTCTCACTCTGCTGCATCTGCTGACGTAAAAACTGGTCGAGCGCCTCCTCTCCGGAGGGTAAATCGCTGCCAGCAATGGCGTTCAGCCGCAGCTGTTGCGGCGTGACCAGCGAGGTCCTGCTGAGTAGCACCGCATTGTGCAGCGTGTTCTCCAGCTCACGGATGTTACCCGGCCAGCTGTAGTCCATTAGCGTGGCGACAGCATCTTCACTCAGCCGTAACTGAGGACGTCCCAGACGTCGCGCATAGAGTTGCAGAAAATGACTGGCCAGCACCGGAATATCTTCGCAGCGCTGGCGCAGCGGCGGCAATGTGACGCTGGCGACATTGAGACGGTAGTAGAGGTCTTCCCGGAACCGCCGTTCACGAATCGCCACAGCCAGATCCCGGTTGGTGGCCGCAATTACCCGCACATTGACCTTTATCGCTTTAGACGAGCCCACGCGAGTGATATCGCGCTCCTGTAGTACGCGCAGGAGCTTCACCTGCAGCGACGGACTGAGTTCACCGACTTCATCCAGCAGCAGCGTGCCGCCTTCTGCTGCTTCAAACCAGCCACGATGGCGATCCTGCGCGCCGGTAAAGGCCCCTTTCTCATGACCGAACAGCTCTGACTCCGCCAGGCTCTCGGTGAGTGCCCCGCAATTGACCGCCAGAAATGGCTGCCGGCTGCGGGCGCTATGATGATGCAGATAGCGCGCCATCACCTCTTTGCCGGTGCCGGTTTCACCGATGATCAATACCGTTGCATCGGTAGGCGCGAGCTGATCCAGTACGCTTTTAAAGGCGCGCGATGCGGGATCAATTAACTCAGGGCTGGATATCTGCATCTTGTTTACCGGATTAACAGGAAAGCCATGACCATACCGCGTGGCAGTGGCGGAAACGAGGGGGCGAAACGAGCCGGGTTGTTGCCATTGCAGCAGTCTGCAGCTTTATCTGCCGCAAATGCAGCAGGATAGCGCAATTCCTGTTTGTTATAAACAATTGAATTTTAATGATAAAAAAACAAAATACACACTGGCACACATTCTGCAAATAGCGATATAACCAAAGCGTTAGTCCCTATGTAATAAATTAAAATATCGTTATAAAGGAATCTGCTAATGAGCCATGCGACAAAGGAAAATCTTAACCTTTTCTGGTTTCTGCCCACCCACGGTGATGGGCGCTATCTGGGCACCACAGAAGGCGGCAGAGCGGTTGATTTACCCTATTTACAGCAGATTGCGCTGGCGGCAGATAATCTGGGCTACTACGGTGTATTAATCCCGACCGGTAAAAGCTGCGAGGATTCATGGCTGGTTGCCTCGGCCCTGGCGCCGGTCACCAAAACGCTGCGCTATTTAGTGGCGGTTCGCCCTGGTCTGCAACCGCCGAGCCTGGCGGCGCGGATGGCGGCCACGCTGGATCGTCTATCCGGCGGACGTCTGCTGATTAACGTGGTTACAGGTGGCGATCCGGTGGAGAACAAAGGTGACGGTATCTTTCTGAGCCATGAAGAGCGTTATACAGTGACCCGGGAGTTTCTTGAGGTTTACTCCCGCCTGATGAAAGGCGAGAAGGTCGACTTTGCGGGCGAGCATATCCGCGTAGAAGGCGCAGAAATTCTCTTCCCGCCGGTGCAGGAAAAGGGGCCGCCGCTCTATTTTGGTGGATCGTCGGATGCGGCAATCGATGTTGCAGCGAATCAGATCGACACCTATCTGACATGGGGCGAGCCGGTTGAACAGGTGGCGGAAAAGCTGGCGGTGGTGCGTCAACGGCCGCAGGAGAGCGGCCGTACTCTCTCTTATGGCATCCGGTTGCATGTCATTGTCCGTGAAACCGAAGAGGAGGCCTGGGCGGCTGCGGATCGGCTGATCTCTCATCTGGATGAAGAGACTATCGCCGCCGCGCAGAAAATCTTTGCGCGTATGGATTCAGCCGGACAGGCACGGATGAGTGCATTACATCAGGGCTCGCGAGAGAGCCTGCGCATCGCCCCTAATCTCTGGGCAGGCGTCGGTCTTGTGCGCGGCGGTGCCGGAACCGCGCTGGTGGGCAATCCGCAGCAGGTTGCCGATCGCATCCGGGAGTATCAGGCGCTGGGCATCGGGAACTTTATTTTCTCGGGCTATCCGCATCTCGAAGAGGCACACCGCTTTGCTGAACTGGTGATGCCGCTATTGCCGCTGGCCGCCAACACCGAAAAGAAACAGCGCAGCGTGAACACAGGTCCGTTTGGTGAAACCATTGGCGGTGACCGTCGTCCTGACAAACAGGCCAGCGCCAGTTAGCCAGTTAAAAGAAGAGAAGGCTTGTGTATGTTACAACAGCAGATTGTCATTATCGGCGGTGGGTTCACCGGTACCGCGCTGGCGATCCATCTGGCCCGGCTGGGTGAGTCGGGATTGCAGGTAACGGTCATTGAACCGCGCGCGCAGCTTGCGCAGGGCGTGGCATATGGCACTACCGATCCAGCTCACCGCATTAATGTGCCAGCCGCCAGAATGCAGCTGGCAGGTGATGACGAGGGCGCATTCGACCGCGACTATCGCGCATCACCGGCTTTTAGCGCCGATCTGCAGGCACTCTGGCATGACGATAACGTCTATCCGCAACGTGGTGAGTTTGGTCGCTGGGTCAATGCGCAGTTTGAGTCTCAACAGCAGCGCTCACCAGTGAAACTTAACCATCTTCGTGACAGTGCGGTCGCTTTTAAGAATGGGGTGGTGACCACGGCTTCAGGGCAGCAGATCCGGGCCGATCAGGTCGTGCTGGCGATCAGCCATCCACCGCCGGACCTTCCTGTTCTGCTGAAGTCGCTTCAGGACCATCCGGGATTGATTGCTAATCCGTGGCAGAGCGATGCGCTGGCACAAGTCGCCCCTTACGATCGGGTCGCAATCATCGGGTCAGGTCTGACGATGTCAGATGTGGTGGCGTCGCTACATCGTCAGAAGCATCGTGGAGCGATCACCGCTTTCTCCCGCCGTGGACAGCTTCCGCGTGCAAACCTCAGTGGCAGTTCAGAGAACTACACGCTGGATTACAGTCAGCCGCAGACTGCTACCGCGCGCAGTTGGTTACATCGGGTGCGTCAGGAAGTCAGAAATGCGGCGGCGATGAATCTGCCCTGGCAGCTGGTACTGGATGACATCCGCCGTAACGGTCAGCGCATCTGGCAGAGTCTGTCGCTGCACGAGCAGCAACGCTTTCTGCATCATCTTCGCCCCTGGTGGGACGTCCATCGCTACCGGATTGCACCGCAGGTGAGCCAGGTTCTCAGCCAGCAGCAGGCCAGCGGTCAGCTGTCGTTGCTGGCGGCGCGCCTGATCGCAGCCGAATCGGGTGGCGAAACGCTCCGGCTGACGCTGCGCCTGCGTGGCGCGCAATCGCACATGCTTGAGGTGGAGAGAGTGATTGTCACCACCGGCCCCGCGCACAACGCTTTGCTTAACAGCAACGCGCTGTTGAGACAGCTGCAGGGTGACGGCGTGATTCAGCCCGATCCGCTGGCGCTGGGAATCCATGTTAATGCGCTGTCACAGACGCTGAATGTTAACGGTGAAGCGAATTCCAGTCTTTACGTCGCCGGGCCTGCCGCTCGGGGTCGTTTTGGCGAGCTGATGGGATTACCGCAGGTGGCGGAACATGCTGAATCTGTCGCACGGCAACTGCTTAGCACCTCGCCGCTGTCGCTCAGCGAGCGATGTCCTGGCTCACTGACTTACTAAATCCCCGACCTTAAACCACATTATTAATAGTGGGCGGCAAGCGATTGCCGCATCCGCTCAGGAGTCGCTATGTCATCGCAACGTGAAATTCGCCTGAATGCTTTCGATATGAACTGTGTCGGTCATCAGTCACCCGGCTTGTGGGCGCATCCCCGTGACCGCTCATGGCAGTACAAAGACCTGGAGTACTGGACCGATTTAGCGCGCCTGCTGGAGCGCGGTAAGTTTGATGGGTTGTTTATTGCTGACGTGCTGGGTGTCTATGACGTGCTCAACGGCAATAACCATGCCGCTATCCGTCAGGCTACGCAGGTGCCGGTAAACGATCCGCTGGCGTTGATCACGCCGATGGCCATGGTGACAGAACACCTGGGCTTTGGCCTGACTGCCTCGCTCTCCTTTGAACATCCCTACCCGTTTGCGCGGCGGATCTCGACCCTGGATCATCTGACCAAAGGTCGCATTGGCTGGAATATTGTGACCTCCTATCTGGAAAGTGGTGCGCGCAATATCGGGCATCAGGCTCAGACCGACCACGATGCGCGCTACGACTATGCCGATGAGTATCTGCAGGTCATCTATAAGCTGCTGGAAGGTAGCTGGGAAGACGGTGCTGTCCTGCGTGATCGTGAACGTCAAATTTTCAGCGACCCTAAAAAAATCCATCCGATTAATCATCAGGGCACGTTTTTCCAGGTGCCGGGCATTCATCTTTGCGAGCCGTCACCGCAGCGCACGCCTGTGCTTTATCAGGCCGGCGCCTCCAGCCGCGGTAAAGCCTTTGCAGCGGAGCATGCTGAATGTGTATTTGTCGCGGCACCGTCAAAAGTGCTGCTAAAGAAAACCGTAGCGGATATTCGACAAAGGGCAGCAGAGGCAGGACGCGATCCGCGTTCAATACTGATCTTCAATCTGCAGACGGTTATTGTGGGTGAAACCGACCTGGCGGCGCAGGCGAAATGGCAGGAGTACAAAAGCTATGTCAGTTACGAAGGCGCGCTGGCGCTGATCTCGGGCTGGACAGGTATCGATTTCGGGCAGTATCAGCCGGATCAGGTACTGAAGCATCTCCATACCAATGCCATTCAGTCGGCGGTTGAGACATTCTCTACTGCCGATCCTCATCGGCAGTGGACGGTGCAGGGTCTGGCAGACTGGGTGGGCATTGGCGGCTTTGGTCCGCTGCTGGCAGGCAGCGCCGAAACCGTGGCTGATGAATTGCAGAGCTGGATTGAAGAAACCGACGTTGACGGGTTTAACCTCGCCTACGCCGTGACCCATGAAACCTTCACCGATGTGGTGGAATTGCTGGTGCCGGAACTGCAAAAGCGTGGCGTCTACAAACAGGACTATCAGCCCCGCACGCTGCGTGAAAAGTTGTTTGGACAGGGGCCACGACTGGCCTTGCCGCATCCCGGAGCCGGTTATCGTCGGACCGCGGACACAGAACAGCAGATAAACAGCGCCGAAATGTCGGGATGAGACGGGACGTTCACTGCCTGGTGTCACGCCTGAACCCACGCTTTATGGGCTGGCAGTAAACCGTGATTTTCAGGTTTTAAAAACACAAATGCTTTGCTTCTTACCGGATGAATCCAGCTATTCATCCGGCTTTTTTCGTGATTAGTTTGAGTGAATAACTTATTGAATATATTGAAATAGTTATCTTTATTTGTTGCTTGTTAGCTGGGCCGCAAATGCCTATAAAACCCTCGTTACCTGCTGAATATAATAACGAGGATACGATGAGTACATTAAATATTGACGACACCCTGACCGCCCCGCCGCCTCACTCCTCACCGGTTGGTTCGGTGAGTGATGTGGCCCGGCTTATCAACAGTCATACAGAGAAAAATAGCTATGCCCGCTGGATCGTTTTCCTGGCACTGGGGGGCGTGTTTCTCGACGCTTACGATCTCACAACGCTCTCCTATGGTATTGACGATGTAGTGAAAGAGTTTGGCTTAACCCCAGTCCTGACCGGACTGGTGACCTCTTCGATTATGATTGGCACCATCGTCGGTAATCTGGTCGGCGGCTGGCTGACTGATAAATATGGCCGCTACTCAGTGTTTATGGCGGACATGCTGTTCTTTGTGGTTTCGGCTATAGCTGCGGGCCTGGCACCCAATGTCTGGGTGTTGATCGGAGCGCGCTTTCTGATGGGAGTCGGAGTAGGAATCGATCTGCCGGTGGCCATGGCTTATCTGGCGGAGTTCTCTAAATTCTCCGGCAAGGGAAACAAAGCGTCGCGTCTCGCGGCGTGGTGTCCGATGTGGTATGCCGCCTCATCAGTCTGCTTCTTTATTATTTTTGCACTCTATTTCCTGCTGCCCGCTGAACACATCGACTGGCTGTGGCGTGCCTCGCTGCTGTTTGGCGCCGTACCGGCGCTGCTGATTATCGCGGTGCGCAGTAAGTTTATGAATGAGTCACCACTGTGGGCAGCTAATCAGGGCGATCTGAGCGGTGCCGTGCGTATTCTGCGTGACTCCTACGGCATTGTTGCGCATGAGGAGCAGCCCGCTAAAGCCGAAACTATTAAAGCGACACCGAAAGTGCGTATCCGCGTACTGTTTCAGAAGCCTTACCTGGAACGTACCGTCGTCAGCGCAGTGATGAACGTCTGTATCTCGTTTGAGTACACTGCCATTGCTTTCTTCCTGCCCTCCATTCTGGCGCAGTTCCTTGGGGCGGGCGTCTTTGAGACGATTTCCGCTTCGCTGGGTCTGAATGCGTTGTTTGCTTTTACCGGCGGTTTGCTTGGCATGCGGCTGGCCTGGAAATTCCCTTCACGGCATGTAGCGATTGCCGGCTTTGCGCTGCAGTTTATCGCGTTGATTTCGCTGGCACTGATCGGTCATCCGCAGGCCACCCTCGGTGTGGTGTTTGCTGTATTGTTGCTGGGACTCTGGCTGTTTGCCGAAGGATTTGGACCTGGCGCGCAGTTAATGATCTATCCGGCGCTCTCCTATCCGACCCACATTCGTGCAACCGGTGTTGGTTTTAGTCGCTCGCTCTCTGGCATCGGAAGTGCGCTGGCGTTGTTTATCCTGCCAGTTTTGCAGGCTCGTTATGGCACTAATATGTTCTGGATCGTATCTCTCGCCGCCCTTATTCCCATTATTTTCCTGTTGATTATCCGGTTTGAACCGACCCGACAGGACATTGATGAACACCCCGAATCAGGAGAAAATCATGTCTGAATTAAGTCGCACTGAATTTGCCGCATTGACCGAACAGTTCAGGCCACTGTTTATCCGCATTGCTGAGGGTGCCGCCGCACGTGAAGCCGATCGCACTCTGCTGCATGAGCCGATTCGCTGGCTGAAAGCGGCGCGATTCGGCACCCTGCGTATCCCAAAAGAGGAAGGTGGTTTTGGTGTTTCATTGCCGCAGCTCTTTTCCCTGCTGACTGGCCTGGCCGAGGCTGATTCGAATCTGCCGCAGGCCCTGCGCGCGCACTTTGCCTTTATCGAAGATCGTCTGAACCAGCCAGAAAGTGAAGATCGGCGGCGCTGGTTTCGACGTTTCGTGGATGGTGAGTTGGTGGGTAGCGGCTGGAGCGAGATCGGGGCGGTTAAGCTGGGTGAGGTCAACACTCAGGTCTCACCCACAGAGGGAGGATGGCGGATCAGTGGCGAAAAGTTTTACAGCACCGGCACACTTTATGCGGACTGGATTGATGTCTATGCAAAGCATACTGACAACGGTCGTGACGTGATTGCTCTGGTAAACACCCATCAGAGTGAGGTGGAATGTGATGACGACTGGGATGGCTTCGGGCAGCGTCTGACAGGTAGCGGCACAACACGCTTTAATCATGCCTATGTGGAGCAGCCGCACGTTTATGATTTCAGTGAGCGCTTTCGTTACCAGACCGCATTTTATCAGCATGTATTATTAGCCACGCTGGCGGGTATAGGTCGGGCCATAGTTCGTGATGTGTCTCAGGGTGTTGCGCACCGTAAGAGGATTTACAGCCACGGCAACGCGTCTCAGGTCAAACAGGATGTGCAGGTTTTACAGGTGGTCGGTCAGATCAGCAGCTGGACCTGGGCTGCTGAAGCCGCCGTGGATCGGGCTACCCACTCATTACAGCGGGCATTTGAACTGCAACAAAGCGGTGTTGAAGAAGCAGAGCTTCACGCGGCTAACGTACAGGCAGAGGTGGAGTCCGCCCGGGCGCAGGTGGTCGCGGTTGAGTTAGTGACGCGTGCCGCCACGGAATTCTTCAATGCCCTTGGCGCTTCCGACACCCGTGTCAGCAAGGTGCTGGACCGGCACTGGCGCAATGCCCGGACGGTCTCATCACATAATCCAGTGATCTACAAAATACGTAACGTGGGTGACTGGGAGGTAAACGGTAACGATCCGACGTTTATCTGGCAGATTGGTAACGGCGATTAAATATATTGTCGATAGAAAATGGGGTGCGGCAGTAACGTTCAGTCTGATAATTAATTCGAACGCTATCTGGCGTTTATTTTCGCTTTACAGATGCAATCCGCAAAAAAAGATTCGCACCAGGATTTTAAGCTCCAATGGTTTTTATAAGTTTCAGGTGTTAAATTAATTTAATTGGATTGTGTCATTAATTAACTGCCTGCCGGGAACGGGGGCAGTTATATGATAATCCTGCAGTGCCGGAGTTAAAAAACCAGCTTCGCAATGCGAAGCTGGTTATCATCCTGCCGAACGTGCTGTTAAGGCAGGCTCACAGGCTCTGGCATTGCTGAGGAGTGGTGAGTTGAAATCTTCCAGCCCTGACCATCCCAGACATAAGTAAACGTATAACGTGCTGTGACGTGCGTATGGTCCTTGAAGGTGAAAGTATAAACGCCGGTATCAATAGCCTTATTACAACCCATTCTGATGGTGCGCGAATCGATTTTGCCGCTTGGACCTTTTTTCAGGAAGTCTTTGAAATAATCAATACGTTCCTGATCGGTTAATCGTACTTTATTTGAAATGGTTGGCAGTAAAACGGCATCGCTGACATATAACTCAGAGACTTTTGTCGCGTCGCCGGTTGCCAGAGAATCGTTCCATTTATCAAACAGGCTGGCGACATCCTGTTCAGACACTTTTATACAGGTAACCGGTTGCTGTGCTAACGTAATCGCTGGTGCAGTGATAAAGCCCAGCAGGCACAGTGCGAGTATACTTTTTTTCATTATTTTGACACCTCATTTTTTTCCAGCGTAATCGCTGTACCACGCCATTGGCTGGAGTCACCGCCTGTGCTAAGTGAGGTAATAAAGAAATATCCAAGTCCATGTGAAAAACGCATAATTATTTTGCACATTAGCGCGACAATAGAATAATTAAATAAATTCAATCAAGAGCGTAATTGTAATCTGTTTTCATCCTTAATTTTATCAACTATTTTTTTATGATGGCTCATAGGGTTATTAATTAAATATTCAGTATTACAGAATGTTTATTAGCGTTAATGACTTACAGTCATCAATTTTTCGCCGCATAGCTGATGCACCTACAAATGCTTCAGTGAGTATGAGATTTACTGCTCTATGAGGCGATGCAGATCTCCTCGTCCCATGATCCCACCCTCGGCAGGGCTAACAATACGTTGAACGGTATCAGACATTCTTACTTCGTATAATTATTCTTATACGAAGTTATGACAGGCTGATGCTGCCGGGTTATGATGGAAACTATAACAATGCCACACCGATAGATGACAACGCTACGTGAATTCTGGCAGGTAATCCCCCTGCTAACTTCTCAGAATTCACGTAGCGTTGTCTGGACATGTTTTGGTTGATAAGTGAGCAAAAATGAATGAGTTAGAGCCTGTCACCTATTTGAGTGTGGATCCGAACAGCGACATCACAGAACGCCTCAGGCAATTCGTCCAGGATAAAGAGGCTTTCTCACCTAACACCTGGCGGCAGCTGATTAGCGTCATGCGGATCTGTAATCGCTGGTCGGAAGATAACCAGCGCAGCTTCCTGCCGATGAGCGCTGATGACCTGCGCGACTATCTCTCGTTTCTTGCTCAAAGTGGTCGGGCTTCTTCAACGATTACTTCACACGCGGCCCTGATCTCGATGTTACACCGTAACGCCGGATTGCCGGTGCCGAATGTATCTCCTTTGGTTTTTCGTACCATAAAGAAGATAAATCGCGTGGCCGTGATGAACGGTGAACGTGCTGGCCAGGCTGTTCCCTTCAGGCTTACTGACCTGCTGGTACTGGATGGAAAATGGTCAGGATCTGAAAACCTTCAGTTAGTGCGCGATTTGGCCTTTTTACACGTAGCCTATGCCACGCTACTCCGTATCAGTGAACTGTCGCGATTAAGGGTGCGTGATGTGATGCACGCCGTTGATGGCCGTATCATTCTGGATGTTGCCTGGACAAAAACGATTGTTCAGACCGGTGGATTAATCAAGGCGCTCGGCACCCGCTCAACCCAACGTCTGGAACAGTGGATAGAAGCCTCCGGACTCTCTAATCAGCCCGATGCTTATCTGTTTACCGCAGTTCATCGATCTGGCCGCGTACTGGTTGCCGAAAAGCCAATGAGTACCCGGGCTCTGGAACAGATCTTTAACCGTGCATGGCGCAGCGCTGGGAACGTTGGCGCGGTGAAAGCTAACAAAAATCGCTACAGTGGCTGGAGTGGCCACAGTGCCAGGGTGGGTGCCGCTCAGGATATGGCGGATAATGGTTATCCGATTGCCCGTATTATGCAGGAAGGCACATGGAAAAAACCGGAAACCCTGATGCGGTATATCCGTCATGTGGATGCACATAAAGGCGCAATGGTAGAGTTTATGGACCAGTATGCTGACACTGACTTATCTGACTGATAGCTTCTAAAAAGGCCATCTGAAGCTATATTCAGGCTAAAGTTATCCACAGAAAAAGTGGACAGCCTGTGTGTAAGCCTGTACTGAATAGGTCGTTATCTGGCCTTTGTTCCCATTATCTCGCTGATTTAAAGCATTTATTCACCAGGTATGCTGTTTTAGGCTCATCTGTTCTGGAAAAATATTTCGCTTCAGAAGCCAGGATCAGGGATGCTGCCAGCATCACACCCTTCTATAACATCAGCTTCCCACACTGGAAAATCATGTCTCCTGACAGGGGTTGTTAATAGGTCTTCTCAGGCGGTTTACATCACTCCAGATAACTTTAATTCAGCTTACATCTGTCTGAACAATATCATCAACGTCACTTATCCGCTGTGGCGCTGAAAAGCCCGTCACCCAGCGGATAAAGTAATTGAATCTGTTGTTTCTTTTTATTGTGCGTAGCCTTTCTGTTTATCGCAGCTGCCGTGGCAGCCGTGACAACGTCCCTTTCCCTCCTGCATCATGCCTGGTATTGCCTGCACCCGGCTTCCTGCTTTTCGCAGTGCAAACAGAATGACCATGTTAAGCAACAGTATGCCAATCAGGCAGGTTGCGCTAAATGCAGGATGCTCGGTAAACGTGACGGTCTGATAAAACAGCGTGGCCGTGGTGTAAGCAATATTCAGTCCCCAGAAGAATGAGAACATCATCCACTTTCTGCCGGCTTCGCGCGCAATAGCGCCCATGACTGAAACACAGGGCACATAGAGCAGGACAAAGATTAAGTAACTGTATGCGGCGAAGCCACTGCCAAATTTGGCTGACATGATGCCCATAGAGCCGGATGCCATCTCACCATCACCTTTGCTGGCATCGATGGGATGAGCCAGTGCATCAATTCTCAATGCAGCTGTTAACCCCGCCCAGGTCTGTGTCAGCGCATCGGTCAGCTCAGCTTTAAGGTTAAAAGTCTGCGGATCAAACGCGTTGTTCTGGAGCGCTTCAGTGGTGTAAAGGCTGTTGAGTGTGCCGACCACGACCTCTTTAGCCATAATGCCACTCACCAGTCCAACGGTCGCCTGCCAGTTATCCTGAGTGATACCAATCGGCAACAACGCAGGTGTAATCGCTTTACTGGATGCCGCCAGTGCAGAATGGTTAATGTCTTCGACCAGCTGGCCATTAAATGCAAAGCTGCTCAGTACGCCAACCAGCATGCTCACCAAAATGATGACCTGTCCGGCCCGGACGACAAACATTTTCAGCCGCTGCCAGGTCTGCAACAGCAGACTTTTCAGATGAGGCCGGTGATAGACCGGCATTTCCATGATAAACGGGGATGCTTCCCCGCTCAGCAGGGTGTGCCTGAGTACCAACCCGGTGATGATCGCAACAACAATGCCCAGCAAATAGAGTGAGAAAACCAGGCTGGAGCTATGCGCGTCAAAAAATGCTGCAGCGAAAACCGCAAAAATCGCCAGCCGCGCCCCGCACGACATAAAAGGTGCAATCAGGACCGTAAGCAAGCGCTCACGCGGTGTGTCGAGTGTCCGGGTGCCCATGACTGACGGTACATTACAGCCAAAGCCGACGATTAGCGGCACAAAGGATTTACCCGGCAGGCCCAGCGACTGCATAAGCCGATCTATCACAAAAGCAGCGCGCGCCATGTAGCCTGAATCCTCCAGAAAAGAAAGGAACAGGAACATCAGGCCAATCTGAGGAATGATCGGCAGCACGGTATTTATGCCGGATCCGATGCCCTGGGCCAGAAAAACGGTCAGCCAGTCCGGGAAGTGGCCGACATAGCCCAGCCATTGCATGCCATGAATAAATATGGCCACAGAACCACTGTCGAAAAGTGGCTGCAGTGCGGCACCGATATTAATTGAGAGCACAAACATCACATACATCACTGCCAGGAATATCGGAATGCCCAGCCAGCGATTCAGCACGATACTATCAATCTGACGGGTCCGACCGGCAGGTAATACCTGATGAATATTACTCACGGCTGCGCAAAGTGCGTTGATGGCACGATAACGGTAATCGGCAATCTGTACGCCGGTGTCGTTGCCCGCCTGCTTCATCATCTCAGGCAAATGCGGGAGCAGCTCCGGGCAAAGCTTCTGGCTGTTAATATCACCCTCCAGCAGCTGCAATGCCAGCCAGTAACGTTTTTGAGGCGCTATCGTTTCGGGCATTTGCAGACACAGCTGCTCAATTGCTGAGTTAATCGCGGCCGGGTAACGCACCCGTTCCGGAGCGCAGTAAACATGAGCCTGATCGATCAGGATTTTGAGCTGGGCAATACCATCGCCCCGGGTTGAGGTCACGGAAACAACCGGACAGCCAAGACGTGCAGATAACGCCTGAATATCAGTAGTGATGTTCTGACTGGCGGCAACGTCCTGCATGTTAAGGGCGATAATGCAGGGCACGCCAAGCTCCAGTAGCTGCAGGGTCAGGAACAGATTACTTTCCAGACTGGATGCATCGACCACGTTAATCACCATATCGGCGTGATCCTGATAGAGATACTGGCAGGCGATGCTCTCATCAATGGCTCTTTCAGCAGACAGCGTCGTCAGCGAACGAGTTCCGGGCAGGTCGATGAGCCTGACATCTGACTGTGCAGTAAAAAATTGCCCTTCTTTACGCTCAACTGTCACACCCGCCCAGTTACCGACCTGCTGCCGGGCTCCGGTAAGCTGATTAAATAGCGTGGTTTTGCCGGTGTTAGGATTTCCAATCAGCCCGATGGTGATCTTTTTCATCAGACGATTTCCTCCAGGATCATAGAGGACAGGTCCCGCTGTCGAACTGCCAGACTGATACGGCGCGTGCGAATTTGCACAGGGTCCCCCATTGGCGCCACGCGAACCGTCTCAAAAACGGCGCCGGGAAGCATGCCCATCGTCAGTAATTTCTGACGCCAGGCGAAATTTACAGACGGCTTATAGCCAAGAATTCGATAGGTACTGCCCATGTTAATTGCCATAACACGCTCTGCCTCAAGGTAAGAAGCACTCATTTTATAAATGATAAGCGTTTCGCTTTTTGATCTGGAATGAGCAATCGAGAGAAAACATGTCGTCAATGCGTATGTGGAAGAAAACGTATCCTTTCACAGGAGCCTGGTGACGGGTGAGATGGCCTGATACGTGTAAATAGAGACATCATGGCTTGTTGCCACTGAGTCAGACCTGCATCATAAGCGGTGACAATGTCAGGCAACTACAGAGGCTATTCGGCCATAATGAATGGCACAAAATCTTACGGTAACCTTGGGGTAGAGAGCAGCCCTGGATCAATAAGGATTATATGAAACAAATTACGTTGAGTGACCTCCAGAAACAAAGCGAACAGGCTGCACACTCTCCTCGCTTGCGAGCTAATCGTAATCTACATCCCGAATTAAGCGATCCGGTTCAACGTCTGGCCATCGCTATGGAGCCGGGCACTTATGTGCGCCCACACCGCCATCCGCATACTTTTGAATTGCTGATGCCTCTTCGAGGACGCTTCCTGGTATTAAATTTTGATGACAATGGTTATGTGACCCAGCGGGTGATGCTGGGTGAAGAGTGCAAGGTGCTCGAAACGGATGCCGGCATCTGGCATGCGGTACTCTCCATGGATAAAGGCGGGGTTATTTTTGAGGTAAAGCATGGCGGTTACCAGCCAGTTACTGAACAGGATCTTGCCCCATGGGCACCCGCCGAGAATGAGCCTGGCACCATGGAACTGATGGCATGGTACGAACAGGCGCAGGTGGGTGATGGTAGTTTCACTCGATAATTTTTAGCTTATTTACAGCGGGCGGTATGGTGGCCGATGCCGTCCTTCAGGTGACATCTGGCAATTTTCAGGGTTGCCTGCACTCATCTCTAAATCCAGAGATTGGCTTTTACGAACCCTTGAGATGTAAAAAACGGGTATCCGAACACAGTAACTAAGTAGGCTTAATCAGGTTCCGGTAGTAGCTTAGCATTTGAAACAGACCATTCGGATGATGCAGTAAATTGAGCATTAAGCCATCTATCAGGTCAGGCAGCGCCATTTCAGACGTCTCCACTGCACTATTGAGGTCAGAGAGGCAATAAACGTCATCAGCCTTACATTCGAAATAAGGCTGAGGAATTTGTCTTTTAACCACCTTTGAGCTTTATTGAAAAGTTATTTTTATAATTCATCCTCTATAACCGTAGTTTAAATGGCGGATACACCAGCGGTTCACGGTATTGATTTATGGGGAGTGCGCATTACGGATGTGTAACCACTACAATATTCCCGGACACTCTGTTAAAAATGACGCTTCTCCAGCTTCACTGGACTTCGTAAAAGAATCTTACCGATTATAAAACTGTGGTTTTTGTCGATTCAGATGATATCGTTTCTGAGTAGTGAAAAAACACACTGATCTTCCCTCTTTTATTTGCTGCAAGGGCATTTACGGTTGATTATCATGGCATGTAGCAAGTCTTAATCCTCCCATTGATAAAACGGCAGAGCCAAAACCGAAACATGCCCTTTGAGGCTACGGCCTATGCGTTTAAGGGCTGATTATACCGCCGTTGAAGTTAGCTGGAACGTATTTATAGTTTGCTGATATGAGCCTTACGCAAGTTTTAATGTTGTAGCTGTTAAGGATTAGAGGACAGTTACGGGATCGCTGCTAAAAGTTAATACATTCATCAATTTAAAGGGAAAAATCAGAACCCAATAATAGCACTTAAACAGGATCTTGCAGAAAATTAGTTACATCATACATAAGTCTATCACGTCTATGTACGCCCCTTCGGGGCGCGGGGGCGGCTAGTCAAAAGGCACTCGGAATTCCAGAATAACTTTGTTTTTAGTACGTCAATAAACACACAAAATCAGCAGGCCTTCTCGTGTTATTGAAACTAATTTAACAGGGTGTTGTAACTAACCTGTCGCGTTATTGCTCTTTTATCACTTAATATAAATTATACTTTCCATTTTCCTGTGGAACGGCTAACACTTATTCCCTTCACATCCCGATTTTTTATCATCTGAGAAAAGCGGTTATAAATTTAAGTTCAGCTTATTTAAATAGTGCGTCGTTCATTTTATAATCAGAGGCACATTCAGGATTTTCTTTATCTGAATTGAAAGTTTCATTTATCGCAAATACATGTTTGATTTTCTGTTGCAGCTTTTTAACAAAACATGCTTAATCATCATACACCCCAACACATTACAATTGATCTGCATCAGTCTTTTGGCAGATAATTTTCCGAAGGCTGGAATTGTTATCGTGTCGTTTAACAATTTTAGCTAATAATGCCACATCTTCTTAAAAACTAATGACAGGACAGTGAAATGACATCTTTCAATTCTGGCAAAAAATTCGTCTGCGCTATTGTGATGACGGCTGCAGTAATATCCATGACCGCCTGCTCAAGCAATTATGTCATCTCTACCAATGACGGGCACATGATCACGACTCATGGTAAACCCGCCAAAGATAAACAAACTGGCATGATCTCGTATAAAGATGCAGACGGAAATATGCATCAGTTGCAGCAGCACGACGTTAAAGAAATTGTACAAAAATAAATCAATTCAGCCAGCAATCGTAATCATTAATTTTAAAATTTAAAAGCAGTGGAACTGAACAATGAAACTTTCTGTAATCAGCATGGGTATGCTGCTGTGCGTCTCTTCGTCTGCAATGGCCATTGGCTTGAATGTGGAGCAAGGTAAAAATACCACTGCGCTGGACGCAGAAATTGGCCGCTCATCCAGCGGAATTTATCTGGATAGCCAGTGGATCAAAAATACGGCGGATGGTGTTCAGATTGGTCAGGCGGGTACCGGTTATAATCTTGAACTTGGTCCGGTAATGCTGACAGCTGGCGCCAAAGCCGCTTATCTTGGTGGCAAGAAAGGGGATAACGGCGTCGCATTTCCTGTCGGTGGCGGTGTGAAAATCAATCTGCCCGCTGATTTTGCGATTTATGGTGAGGGATATTCTGCTCCGGAACAACTGACTAACAGCGTTAAGAATTTTGTGGAAGCGAACGCCGGCATAAGCTGGTCACCGCTGGGGCCGCTGGTCTTGAAAGCCGGCTACCGTTATGCAGGTGTTGATGGCAAAGATGGACGCCCGGGCCATACCCTGATCGATGGGCCTTACATTGGTGGCGGCCTGACATTTTAATATCAGATAACGCTCCTCTTCTATAGGGTGAGGAAACCAGCCAGCTTGACTGATCGGTTTCTTTACCCATTTTTCGTTATGACTCTGACGGAAAGCAGTGAGAAACAGATGATGAAACCACTCATGTTGATGTTATTTACCCTTTGTCTGACAGGATGTGTCCAGTATAAATGGGTCAAGCCTGACGCATCTGAGCAGCAGGAGTTCGTGGCAGAAACAGCCTGTAAAGCTCAGGCACTCAGGGATTTACCGCCAGACAATGTCGTTAGCGGTAAATACACCTCAAAAGACAAGAAACACAAGACAACTGATACGAATTACTCAACCAGCGATGCTAATGAAAGTCAGCGAGACATATTGGTGAAAGACTGTATGTTCAAACAAGGCTGGCAACAGATTGAGATTCAGCACTAACGACATTGAACTGTCAGAGGCCAGGTAAAATCCTGGCCAGCACTGACCCGACAGGTTTTATCGATTGTGGCCGGAATTTATTCGGGCATCATCCTGCTGCTGCTGTGCAGTACGCTGCCGACGGCACCGTTCCGAGCAATACAGAACCTCTTCCCAGCACCTTTCCCATTTTTTTCGCCATGACATCGGTTTGTTACACGTTTTGCAGTAGCGCACCGGTAGTGACTTTTTATTGCCTTTGAACACGTCAATCCTCCAGAAAACCCAGGACACTGACAAAGCCTATGCCATATACAGTATAGCTAACCGTCGCACTGGATAACTGATGACAATGGGCGGCAAAGTTAGCAGAC
Source organism: Pantoea eucalypti (assembly GCF_009646115.1). Lineage (NCBI taxonomy): Bacteria > Pseudomonadati > Pseudomonadota > Gammaproteobacteria > Enterobacterales > Erwiniaceae > Pantoea > Pantoea eucalypti. Next base: position 89,719 of record NZ_CP045722.1, read on the forward strand.
TGCTTTTTTTCATACTCTCTTGTTCTATGATTATTCTTCGACGACCCCATTTGCTCTGACATTGTACTGTGAAATATCTATTACAGGTTTTTGGCATTATGCGCTGCTGACGACGAATTAATTAGCCAGGTTAATAATAGCCGCTTCCTGGCACACCGTTTTCAGTTCAGTGTCTGGCAGCATGTCCATCGATGTGTTTTGGGACAGGCTGGCGAGGTGATTGCAAAATCACATGGTTCACGGACTGAGCTGAATGAATATCGATGAAAAATGCTATCGCTTCCGTTATCAGCATCAATGACAACAGGGTAATAACGTGGGGAAATAATGCTGTCTATGATTACGTTGTAAACTACCTCCCTCTTTGAATCTTTACAGAGCTTCAAAAATCATGACTCTTGTAAATAATTGACTTTAGCCCACAACGGGTGGCTCTCGTTTTGACGAGTTTGTATCCATTTATTTGATGGCTGTAGGTGGATGCAAACGCTTAAATCAGCCATAACGCAGGCCGGCCCGCTCTTAAATAACCCTATGCGCTGCATAAGAAAAAAACAACCCATTATCATGGCGTTACAAATAACCACAGTTAATCAGTGGGCTAATTATTTAAAGCGTCACCGTGCCAGTCATTCAACAAAATTACGATTAACATCATGATCTTATCCAGTTTTAGCTGTCTGCCCTGAATCATTACCTTTAATTTTCAGAGCAATGCGTGTACAGGATTTGCGAAGCGACTTTGCTGAAAACAGCGTTAAAGCACAATTTCCCTATACCCGCTCCCAATTAACTAACTTTTCAGATGTCGTTTTTTTTGACATTTTGAGCTAAGAGCACCGCAAAGAGTAACTCTGCTTCAATTTAAGGGTGATACGGTAATTACAGTTTAAACTCTTGTAGAAAGCGATTAATATGTTAGCGTTGAACTATCGGTTCTGTATTTTGATTCTTCGAAGGCAAGCATTCTAAAAAAGCAGGTCTGACGAAAAGCATCAGCGTGAACCCGCTCTGTATTTTATTATCTGAACATGACTATGGTGACTTTGATGAGTGACACTCTCAACAGCTTGAATAATATCCGTACCCTTCGCGCAAACGCTCGCGAGCTTGACCTGGCTGCCCTGGAAGAAATGCTGGAAAAACTGTCAGTTGTAGTGAGTGAGCGTCGGGAAGAAGCTCAGGCTTCGGAAGCAGCTAATCGTGAAAAAGCCGAGAAACTGGCAAAATATCGCGAGTTACTGTTGCAGGAGGGTATCGATCCTAATGAACTGTTAAATGGTATGCCAACTGCACCCGCTGAGAAGAAAAAACGCGCACCTCGACCAGCTAAATATCAGTACACCGACGAAAATGGTGAAGTTAAGCAATGGACTGGCCAGGGCCGTACACCCTCAGCTATTAAATCAGCCGTTGATGCAGGTAAATCACTGGATGATTTCCTGATTTAACTCAGTCTGCATACATGAAAACAGCCTGCTTTAAGCAGGCTGTTTTATATCACATCGACATCCGGTAGTAGCTCTGACATTATCCGTCGGCCCTTACCCCGCCCTTCTGCAATTTGTTTCATCCGTCAATCTACAGTTCTTCCCAGGCGTTTCACTACACTTAGTTGCTGAACATCTTCCGCAACAGACACCCGGCTTCATTCTTCCCCTGAGCTGATTTATTTATTCAGCGCTTACATGTTACGAGCGCTGATAATTTCCAGGCCGATCTGCTGACTATAAGAGAGTTCACGCGTATTGCCATCAGGGTCGGAAAAAACGCCCGGTTACCCATTGGTGCATCAGATTGCTGAGCGTCCCTTAGGCAAAACACCGTCAAGCCGTGCGCGGGCAACGTTGACATCTATCCCTTCACGACGGGTAAAGGCCACACCAATATAACCAAAGGGACCCGGCGGCGTATCTTTACTGTTGTCAGATTGCACCCGCACCAGCGCAGCACTGCAAGATGTTGAGCAGAACATCTCAAAGGATAATGCTTCAAAACCACGACGAATTTCTGGCGATGGCCAACCACTATCATGGCAAGGCATCATGCCTGTCCTGAATAAAACCTCATTTCTGATTCACGCACAGTTAATAAAAAAGAAAATGCTAAACCCAGCGCCGCTTCTATAACGAAAACCAGGCATTAGCCAGCAGATTACGCTTAAACTGTACGATTTACTGGATTAGATACCACCATTCTCACCTGATAAACAGCGAATAAACCCGCATTGGCCCTTCAAATACCGCGTACGGAAATGTTACCCTTGCTGGCTGAATAATTTGCACTTTATTGATTAACTTGAGTATTTGAGGATTGGTATGAGTAAGAATCTGAGCAGCCTGAATAATATCCGCACAATGCGTGCTGAGGCACGCAATATGACGCTGGATCTGCTGGCAGAGCTACACCAGAAATTAGAAACAGTGGTAAATGAGCGTCGTGAAGAGGAAAGTGCACGAGAGGCAGAAGCCCGTGAGAAAGCTGAAAAGCTGGCGTTTTATCAGGAGTTGCTGATGGAAGAAGGAATTAATCCGTTGGAACTGGTAAATAGCGCTTCTCCTTTGGTAACCGGCAAAAAGAAACGGGCGAAGCGTCCGGCTAAATATCGTTACAATGATGAAAACGGTCAGGTTCGTTACTGGACGGGTCAGGGCCGAACCCCTTCAGCCATTAAAACTGCGATCGAAAATGGCCAGTCACTGGATGATTTCCTGATTTAATCGCGCTAATTTCTTGCCGGAATGTTGACCGCCAATGGGCGGCAATATTCCGGTCCGCAACGTCCCATGGCACAGATATTTATCCTGGTGTCCTGGCGTCCTTCTTTCCCACTTTATTATTGGCCATCACTGGCTCAGAACCACGAAACGTTCGACGCCACTCACTGGGTGAAACACCAAACCGCGATTTAAAACGCTGACGAAATGAAACCGGCGACTCAAAACCCACCTTTTCGGCCACACTTTCAATATTCATAGTGGTTGTTTCCAATAGCCACTGGCTGCGTTGAAGGCGCTCAGCCGTCAGCCACTCCCCCAGAGACATGCCCGTTGCTCTTTGGAAGTGACGGGTCAGCGTTCGCCGGCTCATGCTGAGCCTGCGCGAGAGGGAATCAAGATTCTGCGGCTTATGCAGATTCTCCCGCAGTGACGCCAGCAGTGCATTAATCTTACTGTCACGCGTTGTTTCCGGAACCGGACGCTTAATAAACTGCGCCTGACCGCCTTCACGGTAGGGCGGCACCACCATTCGTCTCGCTACCCGATTGGCAATGGCACTACCATAGTGATGACGGATGATATCCAGACAGCAGTCGATCCCTGCAGCGGTACCAGCAGAGGTTATCAGACGATCGTCACGGGCATAGAGCGCGTTGCTATCGAGCTGAACGGCCGGAAAGCGGGAACTGAAGTCCTGCTCAAATTCCCAGTGTGTGGCAGCCCGGTGCTGATCAAGTAAACCTGCATAAGCCAGTACATATGTGCCCAGACACAGTCCAACGACTTCCGCACCACGCTGCCAGGCCGCTACCAGCTTATTAAGCAGCACCTGCGCCGGTTTTTCAGCCGGATTGTGCCAGTAGGGAACTATAATAATCGCCGCCTGATCAAGGAGTTCAGGGCCATGCTCTACGGTGATTGACAGTCCCATATCGGAACGAACCACGCCAGGTTTTTCTGCAAAAACATCAACCTGAAACAGCGCCTGCTGTGGCATAGCCGATCCAAATAAAATGCAGGGAACTGAAAAGTGAAATAGACTAAAACCTGCGGTTGCCAGCACTGCGACTCTGAGCCCAGCCATTATCTTCCCTCACTGTACACGCATGGCGGTGGAAACCGATTGTAAAGCACAAGCCGTTCACAAAGCGCCTGTGTTTAGTGAAGGGCCGATTAGAACGTCATGGAGTCACCATCTTCCGGGATCAGCACTTTGTCAGCAATACCCTGTTCTGAGGTATAGGCGCGCAGTTCAGCACGTGTCAACAGGCAGTGGTTGATGGCTTCCATATGAGAAGCAACAACTATCACGCCAGGGAGGATGTTCAGGGTACGCAGCGTATCCTCTTTGCCCATAATAATCGGACCATAGAGATCGTTGGTAGCATTGCCAATATTTAACACCACAACCTGCGGCTGGAAACGTTGCAGACTTCTGACATAAGGTTTGACCCACACCGTATCGCCAGCAACATACAGCGTTTTTTCTGCCGGATGAGTAAACACCAGACCACAGGCATCACCCAGAATCTCGCCCATTGCTTTGTCAGCATACAATGCATTACTGCCATGCTGCCCATCGGTTTTATATAGAGTGAGACCATCGATGAAACGGTTTTCATCCTGCAGCATCCGCACGTTTTCAAAACCCTGTGACCGAAGCAGCGCAGCATCACTTTCATTCTGGCTGTAAATCATCATATTCTTTGGCACCTGCTGTTGCGCAGCTTCATCCCAGTGATCGGCATGGGTGTGGGTGATGATGACCGCATCTACTGCCAGCAGTTCGTCCAGCGGGACTGGCAGATCTACCATCGGATTTCTGAGGTGAGGTCGGGCATTGCCGGCAAAGCCTGGCCAGGCCTCTTTTTCGGCCAGCATAGGATCGATAAGGAATTTTTTTCCTGCATACTCCAGTAACAGCGTAGCGTTGCGAATTTGGGTTAGCTTCATGCCAGGCTCCATAAACAGTTTCAGTAAAATCAGCCAGCTTTACTGGCGCTTATGCGATTACTTTACGTCACTGTTCATCGTGTGCATGACAGGCCCAAAGGTCAGCATTCGATGGGATCGGGCCAAAATGTGAAATTATCTTTTGGCAGGTGGGAGAACTGGTCTCAAAGAGCGGACCAATGACGGTCGGGCTGCTGCAAGGGAGTCCGCTGTGAAGTTCGGCTGAAAACCACACAGTGCGACATTATCAGCACTGAGATTCATCCGCCCGGGGCAGTCATTTAAAACAGCGGCAGAGAAAACGGGCATATCCCGCGCCACATATTTCCGTCCGAAACGAAAATTAAAACCAATTCATTCCATTGATTTAAATCAATAAAAACTCAATTGGCATTTCCGCCATAAAGGAACAGAAGGCGATAATCCCTGCTCTTTAATCACGAAACAGGAGTTCACAGAATGGCTATCCCTGTTTATTTATGGCTGAAGGATGATGGTGGAAATCCCGTCAAAGGCTCTGTTGATGTGCAGCAACGAGAAGGAAGTATAGAAATAACCGCACTGGCTCACGGCATATGACTCCCTACGGATAATCTGTCCGGTAAGATAACGGCCACTCGCGAGCATGCGCCCTTTATGCTGACCAAAGCGCTGGACTCTTCAAGTCCATACCTTTATCAGTTCGTCAGCGCCGGAAAGCTTTTAAAGTCTGCCGAGCTTAAATTCTATCGCATTAATTACGCCGGACAGAAAGAAGAATATTTTAACGTATTTATTGAAAATGTCCGCATTACCTGTGTCGTACCCTTTATGGAAGATGTTAAGGACCGGGATTACGAACGTCACGATCACCTTGAAGTGCTCGAAATGACGTATGAAAAAATCACCTGGAAATATCTGGACGGCAATATTATTCACTCTGATTCCTGGAAAGAGCGTAGCGCGGCATAGGAGAACAACATATGGCATGGATATACCACCAGAGTACCGGCGAACTGTGGCACCGCGGTAAGTTAATGGGTAAAGGTTATTCAGGGAGCCTGACCCAAAAAAAAACCCGGATCGTCAACACGTTAAAGGTATGGGGCCAATTCCTCGCGGTACCTGGCATATTGGCGGACATACCAGTTCAAAGGGACCATTTACCATAATTTTGACACAAACCTCTGGCGAAAGTTATGGCCGCTCTTTATTTCGTATACACGGTGAAAGGAAGCCGCCGAAAGTACATGGATTCGCTTCTGAGGGTTGCATAATCCTTGGGCCGGTTATTCGCACAAAAATCATTCAGTCAACAGATAAAACGCTGGAGGTAGTGAGATGATTTTGCGAATCATCTTGCTGATCGCCTGCACTATTCCGTCCTCCTGCATAGCATCATCAAATGAATGGAAAGCTTATATCCAACTGATTGAGCAGGCAGACAACAAAACGCTCCATGCGTTTCCGGGAAAAATTGACAGTATTGGTGATACCCTTGACGCTGCTCATACAGAGGAATTGACCACAGCTCTTAGCATGGCGTTAATTAAAGATCCAATATCTGTAATTAACGCAGCCAACTCGCTGGACAAAAGTACCGACGCCTTAAAGCAGCGATTTGGCACATCAATGGTATGCGGTATACCTTTAATCACACATGCAAATCAGATGAAAATTGAGGAGTATTTCGCGAAGGCAGAACCCGTGCTGGAAAAAGCTGGAGCTGCTGCTGCAAAATGTCTGAGCAATATGCGTGACACGATTGACGAAGTCAGACAAGAAACCGCAAAAAATTCAGGACATTAATCCTCAGAACAAACCTGGCGCTTGCCGGGTTTTCTGAACGAATACTTGTTAATAAAAACAATACATTATAATCTTAGCGTGGTTTTTTAAACTGTTGACCCTTAAACCCAATCAGCGTGATTGCGGCTGGCCTGTCTGATGGACTGCTGACAAAATAAAGGCAAAAAAAATGCCGCAGCAGGCTGCGGCATATCATTTAGATTCCCATCAGAAATCGGCTTTCAGTACGACACGGTAATTGGCTTTACCGGCGCGGACGTGATCCAGCGCTTTATTGATGTCCGACATCGGGAAGAACTCAACCTGTGGGGCGATATCTGCACGGGAAGCAAGACGCAGCAGCGAGCGCAGCTGACCTGGTGAGCCGGTTGATGAACCGGTTACCGCTTTGTCGCCCAGAATCAGATCAAAAGCACTCACTTCAATCGGCTTCATCACTGCGCCCACGGTGTGGAATTTACCCTGAGGTGCCAGCGCGGCGAAATAAGGTTTCCAGTCCAGATCGACCGCCACAGTGCTCAGAATCAGGTCAAAGCGACCCGCCTGCTGCTTCAGGGCTTCAGGATCGCGGCTGTTAACCACTTCATCTGCGCCCATATCCAGGATTGACTGCTTCTTATCTGGCGTTGAGCTGAATGCCACGACTTCTGCACCCATCGCGTGCAGGATTTTGATGGCAATATGACCCAGCCCACCGATACCGATCACACCGACGCGGCTGGTCGCCGTGATGTTACTCATCAGCAGTGGTTTAAACACGGTGATACCACCACACAGCAGCGGACCGGCGCTTGCTACATCCAGTTTTTCTGGCAGCGGGATAACCCATTGCCAGTCGGCGCGCAGCTTCTCGGCAAAACCACCTTTGTTCATGATGGTCGGGATGCTGCCCTGCTGACAGTTAACCTGCTCGCCGTTAATACAGGCATCGCAGTGCTGACAGCTTTTTGCTGTCCAGCCGATTCCTACACGCTGGCCGATTGAAAGACCTTTATTTTTGGCCGCTTCGCCCAGGGCAGAAACCCGACCAATTACTTCATGTCCTGCAATCACCGGGAACTGAGAGATGCCCCACTCGTTATCGATCATCGACAGGTCTGAGTGGCAGACGCCACAATATTCGACCTGGACTTCGACTTCTTCGGCTGCCAGCTCGGCGGCATCGTACTCATAGAGTTCAAGGGCCTGGCCAGCCTGCATGGCTGCATAACTTTTAATTTTCATTCATACCTCTGCGTGATTAATCACAGACAAGTGTAACAACTGAAAGCCGGCCTTGCCTGGCCGTTGCGCTTACACCGCACTTTTTTGTTTTTTATTCAGATAATTCAGCCTTTAACCTGCGCACCTGAAAGAGTTTGTAACACCTTGAGCTGCGCAACGGCTTCCTGCATCGCATCCATTCCCTGCGTCAGTTCGCGCAGGCTGCCGAGGTGCTTCGCGATGTCGGCGCGCTCATGACGCGTCTGCTGGTTCATCGCCGCCAGCGTATCGGCTGCTGAAATACTGCGCTCTGCCATCTGCGCGGCGGTCTGCGCCGAATCACTGGCCACCAGCCGGATGCGTGAGATGGTGCTGACTGCCTCACCGATGTTACTGGCTGTGGCTTCAGCCTGCTCTTTCGATGAATGCGCCAGACGCCGGACTTCGCCCGCGACCACGGCAAATCCGCGGCCAGCCTCGCCCGCACGTGCCGCTTCTACTGCGGCATTCAGCGCCAGAATGTTGGTCTGGAAAGCAATATTGCTGATGCCATGCGTAATCTCATTGATGCCGTTGGAGATTTTTTCCAGATCGTCCAACCCATCGTCCAGTCGTCCCTGAGCCTGCTGACTCTCAGTGGCGATATTGCTGATATTACGGATGCTGCTTTCTGCCAGGCTCAACGTTTCACCCTGGCTCTGGGTAGCCGTTTCCAGCACTGGCAACGCTTCCATCAGCGGCGTCAATGCCTGCTGATAGTTGATAACCCGATCAAGGACCCGCGTCTGAATACTGTTTAGCGCTTCCCAGCGACGCAACGCACGCTGCGCGTAATGTGCGGCGTAACCGGCATACTCCACCGGGAACTGGCTCATCGCTTTAACGTCATGATTAAAGAACACCAGTGCAGAGAGCGTCTGATTGATTGGCACGCCCAGAATTTCGCCAAAGCTGGAGAAGCCGGCGGCAGCGATGCCTTTAAAAAAGTGGGCGCTGTGAAGCTTATCAGCATTACCGACACGACGCAGGATACAGTCGTTCATCAGAATCGCCGCCGGTTTGCCATGCTGCGCGGTAAAAGCCTGCCACTCCTGCTGCGTCGCTTGTTTGAAGTCTTTCTCCTCCATCAGGAACAGCCGGTCACCAAACTCGAGGTCACAAAAAAACTGCACGCCACCCGATTCAATTCTGGCGATCGAGCGAATGAAGTATTCCCCGCCGACTTTAACGCCAAAGGTTAACCCTTTCAGCCGTTCGGTCAGCTGCGCTTCAGTGCAGTTAAGGTGTTCACACAGCGATGCGACAAACGGCTGCTGCTGACCCTGGCGATTAAACACAGAGGTGACGGTGCGCGCAACCGGATCGGCTTCGGCAATCAGCCAGCTCTGTTCGCGTGGCGTAAAGTTCTGACTTTTAAACGGAGCAAATGATTTTCCGGGTGCCATCTGACAGAACATAATCACAGCTTTGCCCTGCAGCACCTTGCCACCAGTACCGATCCAGGTGCCATCAAAGGTAATTTTACCGCCCGCTGAACCGCCAATCGCCAGGCATGGGAAACGTCCGCAGTTGTACCAGGCCTGCATCAGAAAACCTTCGGACGCGGACAATCCGTCGCAATAAATCATCGCGAAAGTACGGTCTGCCGAAAGTGGCATCCGCACCTGCAACCGCATCAGTTCCTGCTGGATGGCGGTAATACGCTGGCTGGCAGTCTGAGTGTCCGCGACATGCAGGTCGACAATGTGCGTCTCATGGCTGGCGATCAGCGTGTCAGGCAGCCAGAGATAACTTCCCTCCGGGCCATTGCCATCACAGTAAGTACTTTGCGATCGGCTGCTGCTCAGCGCACCGTTGGAAGAGAGTGTCAGCACGGTCAAATCGGCGGAATTAAAGCGTTGCCAGGCCTGACTGACCCGCTGAAAATCGGCTTCAGGCGGAACAAAAGTCATCAGGATCCCGCCCGCGCGCGAGCTTAACCCGATGGAAGAGAGTGATTCCGGCAGCGCACGACAATCCCAGGTGCCATTCGCTGGCTGGCTGCTACGCCTGAGACGGGCAACAGGCAGGCGACTTTTGATCGTCTTAATGATCGACATATTATTATTTTCGCTTTTATCAGAGTAGGTTGCGCTTAAACTCGCGCTTGCTGGTGTTTTTTAAAAGGAGGGCTAAATGCAGGTCCGTTCGCGTTCAGAACTCGTCGCTGAGTACCGGGTTCATCATTGATCGGCGCGCTCAACGCCATTGGGTTATCGCCACTAGCGGGAAAACCTTTAGCAATTGCTGTAGTTGGTTTAATGAATGAAGTTGTTACATTTTAGTAGCATAAAATAAGCCAGAATGAGGGCCTGGCACTATTCCTGTTTATCTGTCACTCATCTGTTGCCTCTGCTTTTCGCAGCGTTTGCGTGCTACGGCGGGCAGATCCCCGCCAATCTCCCCGCGTGTCGAGCAAGGTCGCTTTACTCATAACATTCTCCTTTTTCGTCAGGCCTTTATGCGCAGTTCATCTCTCCTTACCATGCCGACGCCAGCGCTTTATTAAAAATTAATGTCAGCATTATCAACAACTTCAGTCTGTGCATTTGCATAAACGAAGCGGACGACTATGCTTCCTGGTGTGACTAGCTAGTCCTTTTTATCTAATGGAACATTGATATGAGGTCTTCCTATGACACAACAGAAGTACAGAGGTGGTGCCGGCAATTTTGCCAACGATCCAGAACGAGCGAGTGAAGCTGGCAGTGCAGGAGGCAAGGTCAGTGGGGGCAACTTCAGAAACGATCCTGAAAAGGCCAGGGAAGCCGGTCGGAAAGGAGGCAAGATTAGTCGACGTCCTTCTAAGTAATTCTGAATAAAGCGCTTTAGGACGTATTACGCCATGGAGTGGCATCTCTTCCGTTAACACTCAGAATAGGTTCATCATTCCCCCTCTTTTAGCCTTAACGCCTCTCTGACCAGGTTAAAAGCCGGTGAATGCTGCTTGCGGCTGGGATAATAGAGATAATAACCGGGAAACGGTTCGCACCAGCGCTCCAGCACCCGGATCAGCGTGCCCTGCTCCAGCCCTTCTGCGACTTCCTGTTCAGGCAGAAAAGCAATTCCCAAACCGGCCACTGCCGCTTCTGCAATGTGTGCCGAAGTGTTGAAGGTTAACTGTCCATTTACCCGCACATTCAACGGCCCTTCTTCTCCGTCAAAATCCCAGACATACAACCCACCCGCTGTTGCCTGTCGCATATTAATGCAGTTGTGATGCAGCAGATCGTGTGGGACCTGAGGCGCAGCATGACGACGAAAATAGTCTGGCGCCGCCACCGCAGCCATTCGTAACGGTGGGGTTATGGGCATCGCCACCATATCTTTATCAATTGTGTCACCCATTCTGACTCCGGCATCAAACCGATCGGCCACGATGTTTCGCAAGCCATGATTCGCATCGAATTCGAGTCGGATATCCGGATAAGCCTCCAGCAGTGGCGTCAGTTTTGGCAGCAGGAGTGAACTGAGAATATGCGGGCCACAAGTGATGCGTACCGTGCCGGCGGGCTTGTCACGCATCGCAGTCAGCATATCCAGCTCCGCCTCAATTTCATCGAATCGATTGCCAATCGCCAGGATTAACCGTTCACCTGCTGCGGTCGGTGAGACGTTCCGCGTCGTGCGGGTCAGCAGCCGAATTTCCATCCGGTTTTCCAGGGCAGTAATCGTCTGACTCAGCGCGGGCTGCGTAACGCCCAGCAGTGCCGCTGCACGGGTAAAGCTGCCCTCACGCGCTACGGTAATAAAAGCCTGCAGATCATTCATGTTGCGCTTCATGTTGCGCTCCCATTGGTGGATTCATAACCGCTGGTTATAACCCCATTAAGGATTCATTAGCTAGTCAATATAAAGTTAAACCGTAAAATTTCCTGAGTTCATCATGACCCCCAACAATGAAACAGGATTCAGCATGACTTCTCCGGAAACAACAGCATATTCCCCTCAGCACAACGTCGCTCATTGGGGTGGCGTCTGGGCGATGACGCTTTGCGTATTCGCGTTGATCGCATCTGAATTTATGCCAGTCAGCCTCTTATCACCGTTATCATGTGATTTGGCGGTCAGTGAAGGTCAGGCCGGACAGGGCATTGCTATCTCCGGCGCATTGGCGGTGATGACAAGCCTGTTGATCACCCGTATTGCAGGCAATCTCGACCGCAAAATCCTGTTGCTGACGCTGACACTTCTAATGGCGCTATCCGGATTGATGGTCGCGATGGCACCCAACTATCTCACCTACATGACTGGCCGGGCGTTGATTGGCGTGGTGATTGGCGGGTTCTGGTCGATGTCAGCTGCGGTGGCTATCCGGCTGGTCCCCACCGGGCAGGTGCCGCGTGCACTGGCTATTTTTAACGGCGGTAATGCGCTGGCGACAGTTATCGCTGCACCGCTGGGGAGCTATCTCGGTTCTGTCATCGGCTGGCGTGGCGCTTTTTTCAGCCTGGTGCCGGTGGCCTTGCTCGCCCTGCTCTGGCAAGGAGTTACGCTGCCGTCAATGCCCGTCGATAAAGCACGGCAGCGAAGCGCAAACCTCCTGCAGCTGCTGCGTTCACCGCTGGTAACAATAGGTCTTGCCGCCTGCGGACTGCTCTTTATGGGGCAATTCACCCTCTTTACCTATCTCCGTCCGTTTCTGGAAACCGTCACGCAGGTTGACGTTTCTACGCTATCGCTGGTGCTGCTGACCATTGGCGTTGCCGGTTTTATCGGAACACTGATCGTCGGGGTTGTTCTGCAGCGTGGATTTTATCTCACCCTGATGATTATTCCACTGATCATGGCGTCAGTCGCAGGGCTGCTCATGGTATTCGGTCATCAGCTGTGGCTGGTGGCACCGTTGCTGGGCATCTGGGGACTGGTGGCAACTGCCGCACCCACCGGATGGTGGGCCTGGGTCGCCAGAACCTTCCCGGATAACGCGGAGACGGGTGGCGGATTAATGGTTGCCATTGTCCAGCTGTCGATTGCTCTGGGATCGACGCTGGGCGGTCTGGCCTTTGACCATGCAGGCTGGCAGCTCACCTTTGCCATCAGCGCCACATTACTCATCGCTGCCGCTGGACTGGCGTTGATCACTGCGCGCAAAGAAAGCGCCGCCTGATAGCAGATTCATTGTTTAACCGGGCAGCCTGTTGCCCACTTCTCGTCAACCCTGAGGATCCTTTCATGAGAGCATTAACCCTGATGTTTGGACTGTTGATCAGTTCATTTGCAGCCAGCGCTGCCGATATGTCACGCGGCGCCGACAACTTTTATCAAAGCGATAAAGTGACCCGCGAAAAAGTGACGTTTAAAAACCAGTATCAGATGGGCGTCACCGGCACCCTGTTCAGACCTAAAGAAGCGAGTAAAACAGCGCGTCTTCCGGCGATAGTGGTGGGGCATCCGATGGGCGCAGTCAAAGAGCAGAGCGCCAGTCTCTATGCGCAAAAGATGGCTGAGCAGGGCTTTGTTACCCTGGCAATCGATCTCTCATTCTGGGGCGAAAGTGAAGGCCAGCCACGTAATGCGGTTTCTCCGGATATCTATGCCGAAGACTTCAGTGCCGCAGTCGATTACCTGGGGACACGCGAATTTGTCGACCGCAATCGGATTGGTGTGCTGGGCATCTGTGGCAGTGGCAGTTTCGTCATCAGCGCGGCAAAGATCGATCCCCGCATGAAAGCGATAGCTACCGTCAGCATGTATGACATGGGATCAGCCAACCGTAATGCGCTGAATAAAAGCCAGACGCTGGCTCAGCGCAAGCAGATCATTGAAGCAGCAGCACAGCAACGTTATGCGGAATTTACCGGGGGTAAAATCGCTTACACAGGCGGTACACCACACAAAATTGATGCTGATTCACCGCCAGTTGCTAAAGAGTTTTATGATTTTTACCGGACACCTCGGGGCGAGTTCACCCCAAAAAGCTCGTCAGCTGCACTAACCACGCACCCGACGCTCACCAGCAATGTGAAGTTCATGAACTTCTATCCGTTCAATGATATTGAGACCATCTCTCCGCGCCCAATGCTCTTCATCACCGGTGATAAAGCGCACTCACGCGAGTTCAGTGAAGATGCTTTCCAGCGCGCAGCTCAGCCCAAAGAGCTGTATATCGTACCTGATGCAGGTCATGTCGACCTTTATGATCGCACTGATCTGATCCCGTTCGCCAAACTGACGGCTTTCTTTAAACAGAATCTGTAATCTTCTGCTCATCGACTCCAGCCCGTCTGCAGAAAACTGCAGACGGGCTGTCTGCGTGATTAGCCTTTGCGATGGCGGGTCAGATAATGCTTCACCAGCACAAAGAACAGCGGAACAAAGAACAACGCCAGGACCGTGCCTGCCAGCGTGCCACCGATGATGCCGGTCCCGATGGCAATGCGGCTATTAGCACCCGCACCGGTTGCCACCGCCAGCGGGATCACGCCAGCAATAAAGGCGAGTGACGTCATCATAATCGGCCGCAAACGGGTTCGTGCTGCCTGCAATGCAGCTGCACTCAGCGAACTGCCCCGGCGCACTGCATCTTCTGCAAATTCGATGATTAATATCGCGTTTTTAGAGGTCAGTCCGACCGTGGTCAGCAACGCCACCTGGAAATAGATATCGTTGCTCAATCCCCGCAGCGCCACTGCCAGCACGGTACCCAACACACCAAGCGGCACCGCCAGCAGCACTGAGAACGGCACCGACCAGCTTTCATACAGCGCAGCCAGACAGAGGAAAACCACCAGAATCGAGATCGCATAAAGCGTAGTCGATTGCCCGCCCGCCTGTTTTTCCTGCAGCGAAAGCCCGCTCCACGCGCCCGTCGTGCCTGCAGGTAATTGATTAGCCAGCCGCTCAATCGTATTCATGGCATCGCCGGAGCTAAACCCTTCGGCATTCTGACCCTGAATTTCATAGGCGGCAGAGCCGTTATAACGATCAAGGCTTTCTGGTCCCATGGTCCACCGGGTCGAGGCAAAGGCCGAGAATGGCGTCATAGTGCCTTCACTGTTCCGGATGTACCACTTATTCAGATCTGACGGTGCTGAACGATACTGACTGTCGCCCTGCACATAGACCCGCTTCACCCGTCCACGATCGATGAAGTCATTGATATAAGCACCACCCCAGGCGCTGGTTAGCGTATCGGTCACATCATCCAAATTCAGTCCCAGCGCCACCGCTTTGCTGGTATCAATGTCAACCTGCAACTGCGGGGTCTGCGGCAGGATATTCGCCCGCACGCCCGTTAACTCCGGGCTTTGCGCTGCGCGTTGTAATAGCTGATCGCGCAGGTTACCCAATTGTTCACGCGTGGTGCCACCGCTGGCCAGCAGCTCATAGGTGAAGCCGTTGTTCTGTCCCAGACCTGGCACCGATGGCGGCGTCAGTGCAAAGATCTGCGCATCCCGAATCGACGCCAGCGCATAGGTCGCGCGTCCGGCAATCGCCTCGGCGGAGTTCTCACTGCCGGGTCGCTGGTCCCAGTTTTTAAGCTTGATAAACGCCATACCGGCATTCTGCGCAGCACCGCTGAAATTAAAGCCGTTAATGGTGAAGATCACATCAACATTCTGTTTTTCTTCAGTCAGAAACCAGTCAACTATTTGCTGGTTGACGGCCTCTGTACGACTGGCCGTAGCGCCCGCTGGCAATGTAGCCTGAAGCATGATACTGCCCTGATCTTCGGTCGGCAGGAAACTGCCTGGTAATCGGGTGAACATCACAAACAGCACCACGCCCATTGCCGCATAAAGCGACACCATGACCAGCGGACGACGCAAGGTGCTGACCACTTTGTGGCGATACTGGCGCTCGGTGGCGGCATAAAAGCGGTTAAAACCGCCAAAGAAGCCTTTACGATGCGGTGTTGTTGGCCGCAGCAGCATGCCACACAGCGCGGGCGTCAGGGTCAGCGCCACCACCACGGAGAAGGTCATAGCCGCAATGATGGTGATGGAGAACTGCCGGTAAATCACGCCGGTCGATCCGGCGAAAAACGCCATCGGCAGAAAGACTGCCGAGAGCACCAGCGCGATAGCCACCAGCGCGCCGGAGATCTCTTTCATCGACTTTTCCGTTGCCTCTCGTGCCGGCAAACCTTCGTCATGCATGATGCGTTCGACGTTCTCGACCACTACGATTGCATCGTCCACCAGCAACCCGATGGCCAGCACCATGGCAAAAAGCGTCAGGGTGTTGATGGTGTAGCCGCATAACGCCAGTACACCGAAGGTGCCGAGCAGCACGACCGGCACCGCCAGCGCCGGGATCAGCGTCGCGCGTATGTTCTGCAGGAACAGGTACATCACTACCACGACCAGCGCGATCGCTTCGATCAGGGTGATCACCACATCCTCAACGGAGATTTTGATGAAATCGGTGCTGTCGAGCGCATAGGCCACTTCGTAGCCTTGCGGCATTGAGTGGCGATACTCTTCAACTTTGTTTTTCACCAGCGTCGCGGTGGCCAGCGCATTCGCGCCCGGTGCCAGCATCACCCCGACCCCGGCTGCAGGATGCCCGTTAAGTCGTGTGGTCATGTCATAGGATTCGCCGCCCAGTTCCACCCGCGCCACATCACCCACCCGCACGATCGCGCCGCTTTTATCACTTTTGACGATGATATTGCGGAACTGCTCTGGCGTCTGCAGTCGCGACTGCGCTCTGACCGTGGCGGTGAGTTGCTGATTATCGGGTGATGGCAGGCCGCCGATTTTACCGGCTGAGACCTGAATGTTTTGCGAGCGTATCGCCGCCGACACGTCAGACGGCTGCAACGCATAAGCGTTTAGTTTGAAAGGATCGAGCCAGATGCGCATCGCGTACTGACCGCCGAACACCTGGATGTCGCCGACCCCTTCGGTCCTGGCCAGCGGCTCCTGCATATTACTGACCAGCCAGTCACCGATATCTGTGCTGTTGCTTTTACCCGTGGTGTCATACAGCCCCATCACCAGCAGAAAATTTGACTGCGATTTCGTCACGGTGACACCAAGCTGCTGCACCTCGCTGGGCAGACGGGAAAGCGCCTGCTGCACCTTATTCTGTACCTGCACCTGAGCGGTGTCGGGATCCGTGCCCTGGCTGAACGTTACAGTGACTGACACGTTCCCCTGCGAGCTGCTGCTGGAGGTGAAATAGAGCAGGTTATCCAGCCCGGTCAATTGCTGTTCAATCACCTGCGTGACGCTGTTCTCCAGCGTTTCCGCTGACGCCCCGGTGTAAGTTGCGCTGATATTCACTGAGGGCGGTGCAACATCGGGATACTGTTCTACCGGTAACAGGGTGATAGAGAGTGCGCCAAGCAGCATAATTAAAATGGCAACAACCCATGCAAAGACGGGACGATAAATAAAAAAACGAGAAAACATCAGCGGGATCTCTTCCTTTGGGCGGGGGCAAGACCTGCATTCCTGCGGGCCAACAAACTGCGTTGATTATAGGTTGTACCTTTCGGATAAACATCCTGACATTACCTTTTCTTACACCAGGCTGAATGCAGCGATATTTTGCCCCTTAGCTGCTGACAAGCCAGGTTAGCGCTGGCAGGATGGTGATTCTCTGAGCTGATCTGAGCAGCCGGGTAAAACCGTCGCTTTTATGCCGGACTGGAGATGATGAACTGCGGCGGGTAAAACGCTGACAGAGAGGAAAGCAAGACGCATGCAAAGGGATGATTATCAGGCTGGCGGTGGAGCTTAAGCGCATAAAGATTAAAAACAGGCCTCGTTAGCCAGGTGGCATAGTCATACCGGATTGTATCGCTTCCCTTCCCGCGGAACACGATGATTTCTCCTTCGGTTCCGTTGTGGGATATATTAGCTGCACTCTCGTGACATTTACTCTGAATAACAGGTATTCCCGGCAATGGCTCTGATCCCCAAAAACTATACGCGGCTGGAAGGCGGCTATCGTGAGAAAGCACTTAAAATCTATCCATGGGTGTGTGGACGCTGCTCACGCGAGTTTGTCTATTCAAACCTGCGCGAGCTGACGGTTCACCATATCGATCACGACCACACCAACAATCCGGAAGATGGCAGTAACTGGGAATTGCTGTGTCTCTATTGTCATGACCATGAGCACTCAAAGTACACCGAGGCTGACCAGTATGGCACCCGCGTAGTGGCAGGCGAGGATGCACAAAAAGATGTCGGTGAGGCTACCTACAACCCCTTTGCTGACCTGAAGTCGATGCTGAATAAGAAGAAGTAATGGCTTAACTGTCAGGCTGGCCGATCGGCCCGACAGTCTCGCTTCCCGAAGAGGATCTCAACGTCTGGCCGCGGCCACAACGCACCGTAGTCCGTCATGCCAGATGCCACCCTCACCAGACTCCGCGCGATATGAATCCTGTACCAGCCGGTTATTTCAGATTTTGATATCCGTCATGACCGGGTGAACCGTACATCAATCCCCCCCTCACCGACACTCTTTTTGAGGCTACCTGTCGACAGCATCTTTCCTATCGGCGTGTAACTATAGGAGGTCTGGAATGTCTCGTAAAAAAGCACCAGCGTCTTATTGCCATACAGCATCACATCGCCCTGCTGGATCGTGCCGGGTTTATGCGGATCGTTTTTAAGGGCAGCAGGCAGGTCTGCAAACTTCTCGTTGCCGTTCAGCTCCTCCATCGTCATGGTGAGCGGAAGTTGCTGTAAAAATGCTTTCGCGGTGGGGTTATCCGCCAGCGCAATCTCATACGACTGATGGTTGATCGTCATAATAATCTTCATGGGACGCAGCTCTCCAGCCCGATCCGGGCCACTGGCTTTAACGGGCATCAGACTATAAGTGGAAAGTAAAACCAGCAAAAGTAAGGCTCTTTTCATAAGGTTGCTCTCCGGATTATGGTGCATCTATTCAGACATGGCGTGCGTTACTGCAATCGCCGTCCAGCCATAATAAACGGGCTCACTTACCCGCCGTTGCCTGATGGTAAAGATTTATCCTTCCTCCTTTCCCTGCCTCATCATCCTGTCGGCGGAACTCGGGCGCAGCTTACTCTGCAACAGCCCGGATGCGCTGCGCTTCATCTGATGTGCGGCTTACGTTTCGGGCTGTCGAAACATTTTGAGAAATAATTTCCCTGAATTACAGCCAGTTTCCACGTTGTTGCCACTGTTTCTGTACCAGGCTTATCGGATAACAATAGAGACACTGTGGAGCATTATGAAAGAGCAAAATCGCACAAATGGCATCGCTCCTTATGGGGGGGCTGCCGGTGGCTGGGGCGCACTTAAGGCAGTTGCGGATGCGATCCGCGGCCAGATGTCAGTAAAGCAGGATGTGATCGCCCTGTTTAAAGTCAACCAGCCGCAGGGCTTCGACTGTCCGGGATGCGCCTGGCCCGACCCGCAACATGCTTCCTCCTTTGAGTTCTGCGAAAACGGCGCAAAAGCCGTCTCGTGGGAAGCGACCAGCAAGCGCACCACGCCAGAGTTCTTTGCGGCTCATACCGTGACTGAACTGTGGGAGCGCAGCGCACTCCATCTGGAGGGCGAAGGACGGCTGACCCATCCGATGAAGTACGATGCCGCTACCGACACCTATCAGCCTATTGAATGGGATACGGCATTCCGGGAAATTGGTGAGCATCTGCGCAGCTATGACGATCCGGACAGCGTGGAGTTTTATACCTCGGGTCGCGCCTCGAATGAAGCGGCGTTCCTGTGGCAGCTTTTCGCCCGCGAATATGGCACCAATAACTTCCCCGATTGCTCAAATATGTGTCACGAACCGACCAGCGTCGGGCTGCCGGAATCAATTGGTGTCGGCAAAGGCACGGTAGAACTGGAAGATTTTGATCACTGCGACCTGGTGCTTTGTATCGGCCACAACCCAGGTACCAACCATCCGCGCATGCTGGGCACGCTGCGTGAAGTCTCTAAACGCGGTGCGACTATCGTGGCGATCAACCCGCTGCGTGAACGCGGACTGGAGCGTTTTACTTCACCGCAGAGCCCGATTGAGATGCTGTCAATGAGCTCCACTGAGCTGGCATCGACCTACTACAAAGTGCGGGTAGGCGGCGACGCGGCGATGCTGAAAGGGGTGATGAAGATCCTGCTCACTATGCACGAGGAGGCGCTGAGCAAAGGCGAACCCGGCGTCATTGATGAAGCCTTTATCACTGAACACACTGAAGGTTTTGACGCCCTGAAAGCCGACCTGGAGAGTACCGACTGGGAGCATATTCTGAACGTCTCCGGCATGGCGCGCGAAGAGATCCAGCATATCGCCCGGCTCTACGCCAGTGCTGAACGCACCATCATCTGTTACGGCATGGGGATTACCCAGCACCAGTATGGCACCCAGAACGTGCAGCAAATTGCCAACCTGCTGCTGATGCGCGGCAACATCGGTAAGCCTGGCGCAGGTATTTGTCCGTTACGCGGTCACTCCAATGTGCAGGGCGATCGCACGGTGGGCATCACGGAGATCCCGCCGCAGTCGCTGCTGGATGGCATAGAGAAGGTGTTTGGGTTCCACCCGCCGCAGAAGCATGGTCACGGCGCAGTTGAGGCGATTAAGGCGATGCGCGACGGCAAAGCTAAAGCGCTGCTCTGTCTGGGCGGCAATCTGGCAGAGGCGATTTCCGACCCACAGGTCACGTTCCCGGCGATGCGCAAACTGGATCTGGTGGTGCATATGGCCACCAAACTCAACCGCTCACACCTGTTACTCGGTAAGCACAACTATCTGCTACCAGTACTGGGGCGTACTGAAAGCGATGTTCAGGCTACCGGTGTTCAAAGCGTGACTGTTGAAGATTCAATGTCGATGGTGCATGCCTCACGCGGCTCGCTGGACCCGGCTTCGCCTCATCTCAAATCTGAACCGGCGCTGGTGGCCTCCCTTGCCAGGGCAACTCTGCCAGACAGCGTGGTTGACTGGTCAGCCATGGCGGCCGATTACAGCCGCATCCGTGATGCCATTGAAGCGGTGTTCCCGGCGTTTGAAAACTTCAATGAGAGGATTAAGCATCCGGGAGGATTCCGGCTTCATAACGCTGCGTCAGAACGCGTCTGGCTGACGCCATCTGGCCGTGCTCAGTTTAAGGTGATGCAGGGCATCAATGAAGATCCCCGCTCGCTGAAATGCCATGATCTGGTACTCACCACCCTGCGCAGTCACGACCAGTATAACACCACGCTGTACGGCCTGAATGACCGCTATCGGGGCGTGACGGGCCGGCGTGACGTGCTATTTATCAATGCTGAAGAGGCGGAAAAACGCCAGCTGCGGGTCGGTGACCGTGTCGATCTGATGGCGCTGGACCCGGATGGCAATCCCACTTCTCGCCAGATGAAAAACCTGACTATCGTGATTATCGATATGGCCTCAGGTTCGGTTGGCGCTTACTATCCGGAAGCGAATGTGATGGTTCCGCTCGACAGCCACGATACCAAAAGCGGTATCCCCGCTTATAAAAGCATTCCTATCTCCATGACGCGCGTCACCGACGAGACGCAGATGACCTCAGGCGTTCTACGCTAATCGGACATGTCAGAATATGAATGTTGTCAGCGTGGCCGGTGCACCGGTCACGCTTTTTTGTTTTTCCGCCCTGCAGAGATGTTTTTGCTCATCCTTTCTCTCTGCTTTATCCCCGTTAAAGCACCTGGCGTGAAGTAACCCTGACGGCAGCATCGTATACACTACAGTGCTGAAAACGGCTCTATAAACCCTTGTCTCTTTTTTGCCTGCGCGGATATTCAGCGCCCTACCGGAAAAATGCCATGTTTCACCTGATTTTCAGCTTACCCAGCTGGTATGTTATTGCGCGCGTCATTATTCCATTATCTATGCCTCTGGCCATCAAGATCCTGCTCTCCGCACTGGTGCTGCTGGCTTCACAGTATCTGCTGGTAAGCCGCTTTACCTCAGGCGGAATTTTTTCCGCCGAAATGCCCCGCATCATCATCATCCTGTTTAACTGGGCATACAGCACCGTACTGTTGCTGGCGCTGCTGCAGATGCTGATGGATGCGGTCATGCTGATTGCCCTGCTGTTACGGCATCCGCTGGAGCTGGTTCCCGGTATTCGCTATCTGGCCGTCGTGCTGGCAATGGCGCTGGCTGCCTTTGGTGTTCAGCAGGCGATACGGGTGCCCCCGGTCAAAGAGGTGACGCTGGTGCTACCCAACCTGCCTCCAGAGTTCGATGGCTATCAGCTGCTTCAGCTGACCGATCTTCACATCACCCGGTTATTTAATGCCGCCTGGACCGCCAGGATGGTTGAAAGAGCGATGTCTCTTAAAGCCGATCTGATTGTGGTGACAGGCGATGTGATCGATGGCAGCCTGGAGCATCGTCGGCATGACGTCGCGCCGCTGCGGAAGCTGGCCGCGCGCGACGGCGTATGGGCCATCACCGGCAATCACGAATATTTCTTCCATCAGGCAATCTGGACGGCGCATCTGGCCTCACTGGGGCTACAGCCTCTGCTCAACAACCATACCGTTATTGAGCGCGGAGCCGCAAAGCTGGTGATTGCTGGCCTGCCGGACGCCTCCGCGCCAGGCAGGAACGCGACCGGTCCGGATCTGGCCCGCGCACTGGAACAGGCACCTGAAAGCGCGCCGGTGATTCTGCTGGATCATCAGCCACGAAATGCCCGCCAGAACGCGGCGCAGGGGGTAGATGTGCAGCTCTCCGGCCATACGCATGGCGGACTGATTATCGGGCTGGACCGGCTGTTTGCTAAACCCAATGGCGGTTTTGTGTCCGGGCTTTATCAGGTCGACGGAATGCAGCTCTATGTGAATAACGGCACGGCACTCTGGCCAGGCATGGCGGTCAGGCTGGGTCGTCCCTCCGAACTGACCCGGATTACCCTGCGCCGCCAGCCCTAATCGCGTGACGAAATAGCCTCACGAAAGTGCGGTTTTCGCAGGTGTGCATAAGCTTGAGTGAAACAAAGGAGATCACTATGACGATGTTATGTACCGCCTGTGGAACCGCTTATCCCTCTGCTGCCCCTGATGAGCACTGTAAAATCTGTGAGGATGAACGCCAGTATGTTCCGGCTGCGGGTCAGCGCTGGATCGCATTTGATGAACTGCGCGGCAGCCACGCCAATAAGTGGACGGCCCATAGCGATGCGCTATTAAGCCTTAAAACTGTGCCTGAGTTTGCCATCAACCAGCGCGCTTTTCTGCTGCGTACGCCGCATGGCAACGTGCTATGGGACTGTATTGCCAACCTGGATGATGCAACTTATACGCTTATTGCCGCGCTGGGTGGCATTGATGCTATCGCGATTTCACATCCGCATTACTACACCACCATGCAGGAGTGGGCTGAGGTCTTTAACGCGCCTATTCATCTGCATGCCCGCGACAGGCAATGGATTGTGCGGCAGAGTCCGCATATCCAGCTCTGGCAGGGTGAGTCGCTGACGCTGATGCCCGGTGTGACGCTGTTACGGCTGGGCGGTCATTTTCCCGGCGGCTGCGTGCTGCACTGGGATGAAGGCGAAGGCGTGATGCTGGCGGGTGATATTATTCAGGTCACGCCGGGTGCGCATGGCGTGTCGTTTTTGTGGAGCTACCCGAATATGCTGCCACTGTCAGCCGCGACCGTGAGTGACATCATGCATCGGCTTTCCGGCGTGACGTTCGGACAGCTTTATGGCGCGTTCGAAGGTCAGGATATTCATCATCAGGCAAAAGAGAAAGTGATGCGGTCAGGAGAGAAGTATCTGGCCTGTCTGCAGGAACATCAGGCGTAGCGGACGATAAACACGGAGAAGAGAACAGCCGCCCACAGGTGGCGGCTGTTTTAACTCACTTATGCGGTCTGGAATACCGCGACCATCGTACGCAACTGACCTGCGCGCGAAGCCAGCTCCTCTGCAGAGGAGGCAGACTCTTCGACCAGCACGGCGTTCTGCTGCGTCACCTGATCCATCTGGTTCACCGCAATATTAACCTGCGAAATACCGCTGCTCTGCTCTTCAGATGAAGCAGAGATATCGCGCATCAGCTGAGAGGTCTGTTCAATCGCGCTGACGCTCTGCTTCACTTTGTCGCCTGCGTTCTGGGCCATCGCGATCCCTTCATGCGCATGCGTCACCGACTGCTCGATCAGGCTCTTGATTTCTTTCGCTGCACTGGCTGAACGTTGTGCCAGCGCACGCACTTCCGACGCGACAACCGCAAAGCCTTTGCCCTGCTCACCCGCACGTGCCGCTTCAACGGCCGCATTCAGTGCCAGGATATTGGTCTGGAAAGCGATGCTGTCAATGACGGAGGTGATCTCTTCAATCTGTCCAGAACTGCCCCGGATTTTCTGCATCGTCTGCATCACGGAATCCATCGCCGCACCGCTTAACAGTGCCGCCTGAGTGGCTGATTCTGCGCGATCAGAGGCAAAGCGGGTGTTATCCGCATTCTGCTGAATGATTGATGCCAGTTGTTCCATACTGGCCGCTGTTTCAGCCAGAGATGCAGCCTGCTGTTCGGTGCGTGATGAAAGGTCGCCATTGCCACGAGCAATCTCTTCAGAGGAATTGGCGATAGTGGCTGCGTTACCTTTGATATCCGAAACCAGCTGGGCAAGACGCTGCTGCATCCGCATCAGCGCATTCAATAGTTCAGCCATTTCATTGCTGCCGGAAACAGTCAGCGCTGCCGTCAGATCGCCGGCCGCAACACGGCTGGCAACTTCGACCGCTTCTTTGACCGGACGGGTGACTGAACGGGTGATCATGACAGCCAGCAGAATAGCCAGCAGCGCGACGGTGAGCAGGCCTGCCAGCAGCAGGTATTGCGCCTGACGACGTTCATCAATTTGAGATTGCAGTAGTTCCTGCAGTCGACCACTACTCTGATTGCCCAGCATGGCGTAGCGGTTAATCGCCTCGGTTAAGACCCTCACATATTCAACCGGCGTAATACTGACCTGTCCGGTTATGATGGCACCTTCAGCCAGCTGTAATGCACTCAGGGCCTGTTGTTTTGCATTCTGCGCAAGGTCACCAAAAGTCGCCTTTAGATCAGGTTCAATCATAAACACCTTATCCATATTACTGCTGAACTGCGACAGTACCGTTTTGCCATTATCAATCTGAAATGCCAGCCGGCTGCGATCAGCATCAGAGGCTTTACCGCTGGCAATCAATGAAGCACCATTTCCGCGAATCTGACCCAGCGTTTCAGTCAGCAGCGGCAGTCGGCCAAAAATGCTAACAATCAGTTGATAGGTATTTAAGTCAGCATCCAGCGACAGCTGATAGAAATCCAGCACATCCTGATTAGTGTCCAGCAGCACCTGAATCAGATGAGTGTGCTGCACCAGGCTGCTCGCCAGCGTCAGTCGGCCACCATTGAGCTCCTCTTGCAGCTGACGCCATTCCTGATTAACCTTCTCAAGTCGCTTTAATGGCTGTGCCTGCTCATCGCTTTGACGCAAATCGTCAGCAATGCTCTCAGACAAACTGTTAATCTGGGTCACCAACGCCATACGCGGCGGATTATCCGGTTTGTTCTGACCGATTGCGATTGCGCTTTCAGCCCGATGACGCTGTAGCAGGTTCAGTAACTGAAGGACTTTTTTCTCAACCGGAATACCGGTGAGCTCAACTTTTTTTGTATTGATAAGCTGATTGCCTGTCTGAATAAACAAAAATGTAGGTAATATAAACAGGACCAGCGCAAAAGATCCCAGTAACAGGAATTTCGCTGGCAGATTAATTCGGTCGAGTATTTTTTTCATTTTTTCCGCTCTGATGTATGAGGCGTGCAGGTGAGCCCTGGACAAAATAAGGTTTGTAATTTTATTTTTACTTCTTCTTTTACATAGCCAGACGTGCTTCATGCAGCACAGTATTGGTATGAAGAGATGAGTTTTGTATGAAATTCAGAAACACATATAACAACAGAAAGGAGTATAGATTGCGTTCCGTTATTTTTCAGTGAATAAAATGACGATATTTACTGCAAGATTAACCTAACTCAAACTTAAAAATAACCATATTTATCATAAAGATAAAAAACAAACCCTTCGGCGGACACCTTAAGCCGTTAGCGTGTCTTCAGCATTATTGTTTTGAAAATAAAGAAATTAAAGTCGACTCGGAAATCGCCGATAACAAATATCCGCACCCTATCTGATTAATTATCATTACGCTATTAGCCGAATATAAAAACCACGAAAAAAACAAACCTAATCATATAACTCTAAAGAGTTACTTTTGTTTTAGTAATGAAATCGATTTCATTTTATTTAAAAGAAGTTATTTTATTGATTAATGCTAAAAAAAAGCCCCCACAGTGTGGAGGCCATTATGCTATTGGTAAACTGTTAAAAACTTTCCCAGTTCGCCTTCGTCATGTCGATGGCCTGGCGCTCAGGCTGCTTTGCCTGCAATACCGGACGACGCAGAGCTGCGGCCTGCTGCGGCTGAGCGACACGGTGATTGCTCTCCAGCGTAAAGGTCGCCACCAACCCTGCCAGTGTCTCTGCCTGCTCCTGCAGCGACTTAGAAGCAGATGATGCCTCCTCCACCAGCGAGGCGTTCTGCTGCGTCACTTCATCCATCTGGCCAATTGCCTGATG
The DNA here is from genome assembly GCF_009646115.1 of Pantoea eucalypti. Taxonomy (NCBI): domain Bacteria; kingdom Pseudomonadati; phylum Pseudomonadota; class Gammaproteobacteria; order Enterobacterales; family Erwiniaceae; genus Pantoea; species Pantoea eucalypti. The sequence goes on from NZ_CP045722.1 coordinate 115,977, forward strand.
AACCTGCTCAATGCCTTTGCTCTGCTCAGAGGTTGCTGCGGCAATCTCATTGACCAGATCGGCCACCTGCTGAATCGCCTGGCGGACATTTTCACTGTTTGCACCAACGCCGCTGGCCTGCGCTAAACCGTGCTCAACCTGCGAAACCGACGTAGAAATAAGATCTTTGATTTCCCGGGCAGCAGAAGAGGAGCGCTGCGCCAGATTACGCACTTCTGAGGCGACAACGGCGAAGCCGCGGCCATGCTCACCGGCACGTGCGGCTTCAACGGCCGCATTCAGTGCCAGAATATTGGTCTGGAACGCAATGCCTTCAATCAGGCCGGTGATTTCAGAGATTTTGGCAGAGCTGCCGCGGATTTCATCCATAGTGCTGAGCATCTGCTTAACCGCTGACCCATTCTGGATTGACATGTTATTGGCATTATTCACCAGGCTGCTGGCCTGATGCGCACCTTCTGAGTTCTGACGCACCGTTTCACTCAGTGTGGCCATACTGGCAGACGTCTGCTCCAGTGAAGCAGCCTGTTCTTCCGTGCGCGCAGAGAGATCCTCATTGCCTGCGGCAATCTGCGTTGACCCGGTACTGACCGATTGTGCGGCATGACTGACCGACAGAAGCGTGCCAGAAACGCGTGCCAGCAGCTGGTTAAATGCCATTGCCGTTTTACCGATCTCATCCTTACTGCGGACTTCAGCGGTGTGGGTCAGGTCAAGCGTATGACTGACCTGGGTCATGGTATTCACCATGCCTGAGAGGCTCTTTTTGATGCCCAGAATCACCTTCGTGGAAAAAGCGGCCAGTATCAGAATAAGCAGCAAGGACCCGCCAGACATCATCCACAGCGTCTTGTTATAAACACGCTTATTCTCAGTTCTAAGCTGTTCGCCAATATCGATGTTCAGCTGAATCTGACGGGTGAAATCTGCCTCCATCTTACGCGCTGCAGCACCAATCCCATTCTCACTCTGTAATAACGGCAGTGTGACCGCATCATTGTGGGCGCGTGATGCAGCAATAAAGGCCGGCAATGCGTTACGGACTGCATCCAGATTTTTATCGGCCTGCTCAGTCATCGCTTTATCTTCATCGCTCGAGATGTCGTTCGCCATATAATAATCATTGAGTGACTTAATCTGCGAAAGCAAACTCTCAATGCGCTCTTCTGCCGCGGAGAATTTCGTCGCATCACTGGTGCTATGATGGCGATAAAGCGCAATACCTAGCTGATTGGTCACGCTGATTGATTTATTGAGATCACGAATGCTGGGTATCGCGTTGACCTGGACATATTCAAATCGCGACTGAAAACCCGAGATCACAGACAATGAGATAATAACCAGCGCAATCAGTGACATTGCCAGCAGTGAAAAAATCAGTACGAGACGCTGTGTAATAGTCATACGAGCCCTAAAAAAGAGTAATTGGAATATATCGAAAGCTGGATCGTTCTTATCGGCTCTGGTCAGCAGTGCTTTAATTAATTGGGGTAAATATATTTTTTTAATTGTTCTGGCGAATCTCAGAGAATGCACTATCTATCAAAATGATGCTTACCATCAGGACATAAAGTTTTACATTTAGTCGTATTTACATAATTTCCTCTTTTTCAGAATGGTGTTTTTTTACATGCAGCAAGGTCATCTTTGTTACATATCAGCCATTCATTTGATCCTAATGATTAGCGAGCTAATTCAACAGCCTGACTGACAATAATCATCTGTCAGAAGGAGGGCAACCCCAGAGAAATCTTGCTACAGACCCAGTAAAAATAGGAAAGGGATTACTAAGCGAAGACTGAGAGCCAAAATCACAACCTCTGTTTATCATCAGTGGCACTGATGTATGTGTTATTGACTGTCCAGAGGCTTAAAGGAGAAGGCATAGGATTTTAGCCATTCGTGGCAGGCCCAGATTAAATCAGTGAAATGACTGGCGGAATGCTGATTCTGGTCTATGCTCACTGGCCCGACCAGGCTTTAGTCTGTCAGATAGCAATATCGCTTAAAATAAAAAAGGTAGTGATCATGGATTTAGCCACATTTGAAACCAGAACGGGTCTTTGGCCACACATGCAGTTTACGGATGTTGAATATGACTTTTGCAGCGCTGGCGTTGAAATCTACGCCATTGACGTCAGCCGTCAGACTAAAAGCAAGCTGTTTATCTGCCGTGTCGCCAACGAGCAGCAGGCTGCGTCACTGACAGCCCAGTTCAAAGAGTGGCTACCGAAGTTAAAGCTTAAAAAACGCAAAGTTGCTTTGAATCTGGCTCGCATGGCGTGCGACAAAAGTTATTCCGCCAATCCTAAGTTTCAGGATCGGTCAGATTTGCGCCACAACACGTCAAGGCTCTGATGTTTATTCAGCCTGCAAGCGTTAACGCGGGCAGGCTTAAACGCTCTCTTGTCTGTTGTGTATAACGATTCTGCGGCACGTTTTAAGTGCGCGCCGCGGGCACCTGAAACAGCCGACAATCACCATCCTCAATCGAAATATCGCTGAAAGTGGTTATATGCATTTCAATCCAGGTGTTCGCGGCGCGAAATGTGTAAGAGGCATTTCGCTGTTCAAGCTCAGCGACAAAATCCCGGGTGCTTACTGTGCACTGACCGACATCATCCTGCCTCATCGCCTCCCTGAATGCTGTCCAGACCTCATCATCCTGTGACATCACATTTACCCCGCTCTGGCTCAGGCCCAAAATAACTGTATATACAAACAGTACAATTTGTTTTTGATGCGGTCAAGTCTTCGTGAAAAGCCTGATTCAGACACTGTGAGACATCACTGTTCCGGCCACTTTTAGCAGAAGCGGCAGGTTTGAGGGGACTTTAATCCTAATCTTAGAAATCGTTTTCACATCAGATTAAGTCATTGATAAAAAAAGCAAGTACCATAAGTAGCATTTTAATTATTTGATATCTAAATAAAAAAACTGTTAAACACAGCGGCATCAAAGTTGGTTTTGCCCTATCTTTAAATGGCTCTGTAATGAAATCCACTTCTTTTACAGAGTGATTTGACTCCTACCCTTGCCCCCTTTTACAGGGGGCACTTTTTCAGATAACACAGGTGACGACATTCGCGAGTTTATGCTGACGGGTAATATGCGTGTATTTAGCGAAAATGTGGTGACTACGTTAATGCGCTGTCTGGAAAAATGGTGTATTTGTAACCTGATGATTCATCAGCCGGGCTTAAATTATCAACACTTAAAAACAGTTGTTTGAATTTAAAGGTATTTTTTATGAAATATCTAAAGAACAACACTTATCTGCTAAAAAAGCTCGCCAAATCACCATGGTAAGGAGAACAAAAAACGCGTAATAATCAGTCACTATTGTTTTGACCGGCGCCTCACCAGGGATGTCGTAACGTTATAATAATGCGCTATATCCGATATTCGCCCCCGCTTTTGCGGGGGCTTTTTATTTTACTCATTCCTTTATCACCTTCCCGCTCCTGAGCGATGCAATACGTCAATCCTCACAATCCTGACCACGCCATAAATTGATAGCCCGATTAATGCTGTAAGCAAAAGGTCATAATGGCTACAGTTGTGCCCTTAGCCATCAATTTTTCTGTGATATGGTTAATCAGTAATGTTTGGCCATATGAGTTTGCTTATGCTCTCCACCCTTATATATCGCAGCCAGCTTGTGGCTTCTGTCTCGCCAGAGAGATTACTGGCGCTGGTGGAACGCGCCAGTATTAAAAATGCCGAGGCTGAGGTCACTGGAATCCTGCTCTATGATGGGCAGTACTTTTTTCAGGTGCTGGAAGGAAAAGTCGATAATGTCCAGACTGTCTTCCAGCGTATCTGTCAGGATGATCGACACTTTAATCTGATTGAGCTGATGCGAGATTATGCGCCCGCACGTCGCTTTGGAAATGCTGGTATGGCCCTGTTTGATTTACGTGACTATCCGCAACATGCCGTGGTGGATGCCCTGCTTAAGCGAGTGACTCTGAGTGATGAGCGCATCAAACAAGACCGGGTAGTAAAGTTCCTGCGTTCTTTCGTCGAAGGACGTGATAAAGCGACGTTTATTGAGATCGATCCCGCCAGTCTATGGACGCTGACTTTACCTCTTAAACAAGACGTTCAGCCCGCCGGGCAACAGACTTCCGGGCAGCGCTGTGAATTTGCGCTCCAGCCAATTGTCGATGCAACAAATCGTCAGATTGTTTCCTGTGAAGCCCTGATACGCGGCCCACATGGCGCCCCACCCGCCGACTATTTTTCACAATTGCAGGAGAACGAGCGATACCAGGCTGATCTGCACTCTAAAGCCTACGCTTTCAAGCTGGCCAGACACCTGGGATTGCGGGAGCTGACGCTCTCCGTCAATCTCCTGCCCATGTCGCTGGTCGTGATCGATCATGCGGTAGACCATCTTATCCAGCAAATCATTCAGCAAGGATTGCGACCTGAGCAGGTCGTGATTGAGGTGACGGAAGATGAGATCATTTCGCGCTTTGACGAGTTTCAGTCTGCCGTACAGCAACTTAAAGCTGCCGGAATCAGTCTGGCGCTGGACGATTTTGGCGCCGGTTTCGCAGGCCTGTCACTGTTAGCCGATTTTCAGCCCGACAAAGTTAAAATTGATCGCAAACTCATCACCGATATTCACCGTAGCGGCCCTCGCCAGGCGATAGTATTGGCCATTCTTAAATGCTGCCAGGCGCTGGAGATCACGGTCATCGCGGAAGGAGTAGAAAAAATTGAAGAGTGGCTCTGGCTGGAAGGTGCTGGCGTTCGCTATTACCAGGGGTTTCTGTTTGCCCGCCCGGCCCTGAATGCGCTGCCTGCAGTAAGCTGGCCATCGCGCCGCCCGGACTGACTAAAGAGGAGAGCGTTCCTTTTATCTCTCCTCTTTTACTCAGAGTTTGACCCGGCTCACACCTCCCCGCTGCAAATTGCAAAAGCTGTGCCATGCTTTATTCATCTGGCAGCCAACAGGCAAAACAGATATTCATCACGTCCCTGGATAACAACCGAAATTGGGAGAATCACCATGAACGAAGATCGCATCAGCGGTAACTGGAAGCAGTTCAAAGGTAAGGTTAAGGAAAAATGGGGTGATCTTACGGATGATGATATGACCGTTGTCGAAGGGAAGCGTGATCAACTGGTCGGTAAAATTCAGGAACGCTATGGCTACGAAAAAGATCGTGCTGAAAAAGAAGTGAAAGATTGGGAAGACTCCAATAAGTATCACTGGTAATGCGTTCTGAATCGCCGGGCGTTACAGCGCCCGGCACCTGCTTTGATTTCCCTCAATCCTTATTCACCCGACTTAATGTCAACTGCGCCTGATGCGGGCAGTGATTATGGAAATGATTATTTCTTTATTTGCCGATGAAGCGCATACTGCGACTCTCGTCCCTGAACATGGGACCTCAAAATCGTCCGGATATTACCTATGCCTCACCACACTACCGACACCGTATGTGGCCTTGTCGGTGTTCTTCCTGAAACTCTGCGTCGCTGGCGCCGTGCCGGGCTAATCACGCCACCGGGTCCTGCTGGCTACTCAGATAATCAGCTCACGCGTGCGCTATGTGTGCGTGAAATGACGTCAGGAGGTCATACGTTGTTCGATATCCATACGGCAATTAACTGGCCCAACGTGGCACTGTCAGGCGGGTGGGCTTGTCGCGAAGAGGATATTTTGCAGTTGCTGGCCAATAATCCAGATGCTGATATCGATCGCGAACTTCAAATGATGAACACCGACTACTGTGGTGACGATTACGTTAATTGCTACCTGCGACCCCTTAACCTCTGGCTGCGCGCTGACCTGAGTGATGGAGCGGATATGCGTCTGCAACGCTTTCATGCCGCGGTTGTCGCGCAATGGGAGCGCCTGTCTCTGGCAGCCCGTCGACGCAGCACGGTTCCCTTGTTCCTGGAAGCGGTCAGCGTTACAGATGAAACAGAGATCTGGATGGAGGCGATACGGCTTAATGGACAGGGTTTTCGGGTTGAAGTGGCCGCAGTCGCTTCTGGTCAACCCGCCGTGGCACAATGTCGTTTTGAACATCATCTGATGTGGTGTGGTGATGGGATTAGTGCCTCAATGAAGGCGGCATTCAATGCCAGTCTTGAAGCGGGTAAACCCATCATGCTGACTGGCACTAACATCGATTTGCAGTCGCAAAATAATCTTATCTTTGCCAGCGCCTGAGCACCGTCACCTTTTCACCAGCCGGCACTTAAAAGGCGGAAACAGCCTTTGCCGTCTCCGCCCTGTTCATATTATTGATGTTCCAGCGTACGCTGACCGCCGATTGCAATCGGGATACGTCGCGGTTTCTCACTCTCTGGTATTTCCTGGAGCAGATCGATATTGAGCAATCCTTCCGCCAGGCTGGCTTCAGTCACTTTTATATGCTCCGGAATAGAAAAGCTCAGCTGGAAATCGTGCCGGGAAATGCCGCGATGTATCCAGCGGCCACTCTCTTTGTCGGCCTCATCGGATGCGTGCTGAGATGCTTGTTCTCTGTGCCCCGCGACTGAAAGCCGATCGCCACGTAACTCAATCTCCAGTTCATGCTCTTTCCAGCCCGGTACGCTAACGGTCAACGCATAGCGGTTTTCCTCAACATGCTTAAGATCATAAGCAGGAACAGAGCTTACCGGACTGTCGCCAGTAAGCTGACTAAACAACTTATCGATGCGATTAAAGCGGTCTGAAAAAACTGAATCAGACAGGGAGGGGAAAACAGAAACGTGTTGTACTGACATAGTGATAATCTCCTGAACAGGTTCATCCAAAAGTTCATCTGACCGGTAACACACTCCCAGTCAACTTCCGAAATAGGGTTGTTAAGTCAGTTTTCAAGCCAGAAACTGGATTTTTTTATTGTTATCATACAGCCGGTTATTGCAGGGAATAACACTAAGGGCGATAACACAGCGTCTATTTCTTACTCTGGGGTGAAAGAACGAAATGGGGATGGCGGCCAGCCAATAATAATAGCAACTCATATTCGCCCTGACTTAATAACGTTGGATTGCCTGCAGCTTCTTTGGTTTGCCAGACTCTCAGGCTAAGGTCAAAACGCTCAGCAGCACTCTGCTGCGACAGGCCGGCGGCAAGACGAAGTTCACGCACGTTACTCTGGACAACCACAGGCGACTGGGGGGGACGGTTAACCAAACAAAGACTCCTTCAACACGATGAAACGAAAACGCACAGCGCTTCGCGATTGACTGAGCGAAGCGATCTGAAAGCGGTGAGGACGACAAGACCAGAGAATAATTGACTATTTTGAATAAATGTCAAATTTTCAGACTTAAGATTCAGACATAAATTTTTTAAGCGAAGCGGCATATTTCAGCTCATCGGCGATTTTTCTATTTCGTTAGAGTGCTTTATTCTTCCCGCCAGGAATTATCCTGTTATTTGCCTTAAGGTCCATTCAGGGATTAATCCGCTACCTCATTACGCCTTTCTTCATCAGGATAGATGCTTAGCTTGAGAATTATGTTCAGGCTGCTTCATTGAAACCAGAGGAGGATAATAAATGAAAAATCCTATCCAGCGTCGCTCGCCTGATGATTTGTCACAGGTGGAAATTCGCGAACAGTGGCAAATCACTTACTGGACCCAGGAATTAGGTACAACACAGGAAAGGCTGACGCGCGCTATCCGGGAGGGGGGGCCGCAGACAGAACAGGTCCGGGACTGGCTTGAGCAAAATCCGCCGCCACGCCGTCCAACATAATCCCAGAGGGCTAAAAGTTTAATAAATCCTGACTGAAGCGCTGGTTTTCCGCCAGCCATGCGGTGGGTTGACCTGCATCAGACAGCGTTATGCTGACAGGTCACATCTGCCGTTCAAAATCACATCCTGGCTTTTGCTTAGTGTTTTTATGCGGTTACCTGTCCTTCGACCCGCAAGTTGCCATTGCTCTGCATGTAAACGTTGTGCTTCGGTGTAAAATTGCCTTTTAAATAATATTAACCATCCTGAATGCTTATTCATCTCATGATGACAGATAAACATTAGCCCTTCTTAAAATTACCTTTTTTATTTATAAAATGAAGAAGCTCAAATAGTCTCATGCCTCTTCGATTAAATTTTCAAATCGTAAACACGCTTTTAATGCGTTAAAGAAAATATTAAGAGACACCCAGTGCATAGTCCCTTATCATTAAGTTGAAAATAAAAATCACACTCTATTTCCTGCCGCCCGAATCACATTTCGTTCCGGACAGTTTTCTTTTTTTCGCACTGTAATCAGCCGGTGCGGGGGTTCTACACACATGCTTAACAATCCAGACGGCGACAACGAGCGCCGAGGACGCGCTTTACAGGCTCTGCGCGCCCCAGATGAAAGCCGCGACGAGGTTCTGCGGAAGTTTGTCCGGCTAGCCAGTCAGGCCCTGGGTATCCCGGGCAGCTTTATCTCGGTGCTGGATGATGAATTTCAAACAGTACAGGCATCACACAATTTTGATCTGCAACGCTCAACCCGCGCAGATTCACTCTGCCGCCACGTGGTTGACAGTGACAGTGCCGTTATTGTGCCTGATACGTATCATGACGCGCGTTTTGTCACCCATCCTCTGATTACGGGCTCGCCCTTTATTCGCTTTTATGCCGGTGTGCCACTGAAAACCCGCGACGGTATGATTCTGGGCACACTCTGTGTTACCGACACCCAGCCACAGGCATTTGCGAGTGAGCAAGTGACGATATTGACGTTGCTCTCCACACTGGTGATGTCATTCCTGGAAGCCTGGCACTCGGCGGGTTTTACCGATCCGGTGACCGGACTGCCCAATCGTCAACGCCTGATACGGGATTTGCAGTATCTGGCCCTGGCCGGCGATACGACGCCACGCCGTCTGGTTCTGATTGACTGCATTGATATGTCACGCGCTTACGAACTGGCCCGGACCATGGGAATGACACCGGTCGAAAGTCTGCTAAAAGATATGGCTACCCTATTACCGCTGCGCCTGCGCCCGGCAGTTGGCGAGATGATCTATACCGTGGCAACGGGCCGGTTTGCTATCCTGACGCGAGCGGACAGCCGGCTCAGTGCTGCCTGGGTAGCCGGTCGTCTGGAGGGTATCAGCGCAGACATGGATGAAGGTCTGTCGGTCGCACTGACTCCCCATACTGGTGAAACGGGATTTGTTGCCGGCCATCTGCCAGCATCAGAAATATTACGTCGCGCGGTTAGTGCATTGAATGAAGCTGTTGGCCGTGGGCTGCCTTCTCAGTGCTTTAATATTGCATCGGAAACCCAGCGTTCAGAAGATTTCATGCTGATGACCGATCTTAAAACGGCGTTACGTGAAAATACCGGGCTTTACATGGTCTATCAGCCGAAAATTTGTCTGCAAAGTGGTAAACCGGTGGGTCTGGAAGCACTTATCCGCTGGCAACATCCCAGCCGGGGAGAGCTCTCACCCGCTGCATTTATCCCGCTGGCTGAACAGACCGATCTACTCTCTGTATTGACCATCTGGATTATCGATCAAGCGGTCGAACGTCTCAGCAGGCTGCGTAATAACTGTATCCAGTTGCCCTTGACCATAAACGTTAGTGTGCGCGACTTTGCGCGTGAGGGATTCGCTTCAGCGCTGGAAAGCAAGATGCTGAAATCTAAACTTCCGACTTCTCTGCTGGGCATCGAATGTCTGGAGACCGAACGTATTCTCGAAAGCCCCACCGCTCTGCGCGGGCTGGAGATGCTAAGGGAACGAGGATTCAAAATTTCACTCGACGATTTTGGCGCCGGCTACAGTAACATCAGTTATCTGCGCCGTATGCCGCTGGATGTGATTAAGCTGGATCGCTCCCTGATCAGTGAACTGTCCTCAGATACCGCTTCACGCATCATTGCCCGTAGCATTATCGCGATGCTCAAAGAGCTGGATTATACCGTGGTGGCTGAAGGGGTAGAGTGTCCGGACGCGGTGTCATCCCTGACTGAATATGGTTGCGATCAGGCTCAGGGGTATTTCTATTCAAAGCCGCTACGCGAAGAAGCTCTCGATCACTGGCTTCACTGGAAGCTACGTGGCGAGTGCCATTAAACTGGCCTGAACGCGATCTGATATCAGATCGCGTTTCGCACATCTGGTCCTCTCAAACACCCTCACATTCATTTATTCAAAATAATTGAATTACTTCAGCAAATATTAGCTATTTTAGTCCGGCATGATCTTGCCTATGATTCATTACATCGAGGCAAAACGCCTCTCCCTGAATGAAAATGCTGAGGATTCTGCCCATGAAAACAATCAAAAATTTCGTTGCTGTTACCGCACTACTGATTTCTTTTAGTAGTTTTGCAGAGAGTATTACCGCTACTGCTTCGACATTGGATGCTGCTGAAGCGAAAGTCGCGTCGCTGGCCAAAGATGCTGGTGCATCTTATAAAATCACCGGCGCACGCGTTGATAACCGTGCCTACGTCTCTGCTGAGCTGATTAAATAACGTTTATCAGGTTAATACGACGAGGCTGCCATTATGGCGGCCTTTTTTACTATGTAGCAGGCATGCAGTTGTCTGTTCAGTATCCGTGTCTTTAATACTGTCAGCGATTATTGAAATCGCTCCATCAATTTGCCGTTACGCTTACTGCCATCTGCTCTGGTGCAGTCTGTGCGACACTGAATAAGTAGTGATGAAACATTTATTGAACAATGTTAGCGTGTACCCAACATTCATATAAAGCTGAGCTGCACATGCTGACTACCATAATTTATCGCAGCCATATTTCTGATGATTTTCCGATCAGAACCATTCCCGCGATGGTCGACAACGCCAACAGAATAAATACGGCTCACGACGTGACCGGCATTTTATTATTTAATGGTACCCATTTTTTTCAACTGCTTGAAGGTCCGGAAGCGGGCATTCAGGCTGTCTATCAGCGAATTTGCGCCGATCGGCGACACCATAATGTAGTCGAGCTGATGCGCGATTATGCACCTTACCGCCGCTTTGGTAACGCGGGTATGGCGCTCTTTGACCTGCGTGAACACGATCGCTCATCACTGCTGCAGGCTGTGCTGGATAAAGGGACGTCAAAATATCGCCTGACCTATGATGATCGGGCACTGCAATTCCTGCGCACGTTCGTAGAGTCACGTGAAAAAGAGAATTACTACGAAGTTCTCCCGCCAGGTTACTGGGAGTTTATTTCCGAACACAATGATGTACCTGACTCCCGTCCCGAGACAGAAGGCGTCAGTTTCCGTCCAGTGGTCGATCCCCTGGCTCGTCAGGTCACGGCCATTGAAGCAACCACACTGAGGCCTGCGCATGCTGATGACGCAACAGGGGACCAGCTTTATGCTAACGATCTGGAAACCGTTAAAGCGACATTTGCCCATGCAGGGCTGGTCTGCCCGGACGGTATGACGCTTTACGTCAGTCTGTTACCGATGACACTGGTGGTGATACCTCAGGCTGTTGAGCAGATTGTAACCGCCATTCATCAGGCGGGGCTGGTTCCTGAGCAGGTCGTTATCGGCGTAAGTGAAACCGCAGTTATCTCGCAGCTGGAAGATTTCTCTGAGGCAGTACGCACGCTAAAAGCGGCTGGAATTAGTCTGTCCATCGACAATTTTGGTGACGGTTCCGCAGGATTGTCATTACTGACTCATATTCAGCCCGACCGCATTCGCATAGATGCTGGTATCACTCGTGACGTCCATCGCAGTGGGCCAAAGCAGGCCGTTGTGCAGGCGATCATCAAATGCTGTTCAGCACTGGAGATCAATGTGATTGCCGCAGGGATCGTACAGGCTGAAGAGTGGATGTGGCTGGAGGCCGCAGGTGTGATTAATTTCCAGGGCACGCTGTTCGCTGCTGCAGGCCGCTACGAAGCCCAGTCTGTCGCCTGGCCCGAATATCGGGAAGCGATATAGGGCAAGCTGCCTGAACAGTATCAAGCGGTGCGCCCGGGTGCGGCCGCTTTGATAACTGTCCTTTAAAGAGTCATTCAGCGCTTTAACCTCATCCCTCTGAACATGCCCTCCCCCACTGCCCTCCGTGTTGTGATATCGGGAAACCCGGCCACTTCTTACTGCAATTGTTGATAAATCTCTGGTCTCACTATTCATTCTCGCTAAGATCTCAGAGCAACCACTGTAGTGAGAAAAGCTCACCTTTTAACATCTGCATTGAGAAATCAGCGATAGCAGATCCTTATTTCGTATCAAAATCCATCAGCTAACCACTGTAGCGAGTAGACAGGCCTCATGCAGATTTTCGGAAACCACTATAGCGAGTAAATGAAAAAAGCATTCAGGGCAACTCAACCACTCTGGCTTTAAACACACCTCAACAGCACCCGTGCACGTTAGTCATGCCCTAACCACTGTAGAGAGTAAAAGACGAATCCCCTTCACAATAATGAAAGTTGACTCTTGATTGCATCAATTGTCGCAGTCTGCGGCCTTACAGAAGAGCTTTTAAGGATGCGATAAAGCATTTTGTCAGCGAAATTCTAAAGGTGGGTATCTTTATTAACGGCTGTAACGAGTAACAATTCAGGGAGAGGTTTAATTGAAGCTGTTAACAAAAACCTTACCTGGAGAGGCATTAAATGATAGTGAGTAATCACTTTAATCAGGGATTCATTGCCAGGCATAAAAGTCCCTGACAATAACAACCACTATGGAGAGTAAGCTAAACAATTCTGCTCCCAATTAACAACCACTGTAGCGAGAACATTTCATTATTGATCGTTGTTATCTGAGCATTAACTGGCCGTTTTTACGAAAAATTAGCCTGATAACCATTATAGCGAGTAAAGCCTGAGCGCGTCGGAGAGGAAAATCAGAGGATTAAGCAGAAATCAGGAGGGACTAACCACTGTAGCGAGTAACATAAAAACTCAAATTTTATCCCGGTAGCGCATCTGGTCTCTCTAACCCAGCGATAGCCAGCCTGAAGCAGACGTAGTAACCACTGTAACGAGTGAATAACAGGCCATTGTTTGGTTATCTGGCTTTAACAGACAGGTCCCTATACACAGTGAGTAACCACTGTAGCGAGCATGAAAATCACCGGACTCAGTTCAGAAAAAGAGTAAATGACAAGTGAGCATGCTGGCAGCGACGCTATTAAGACAAGATATCTGTTGTTAATCACTGTTCACTAACCACTGTAGCGAGTAGCAGTACTCGCTACAGTGGTTACCGTTTTAAAGAAGCCTATCCCTGCAAAATGGCGAGAGCGACACAGCGAATCTGTCACAGCTTCTTCTGCTTTCTGATTTTGTTGAGTAATTCTTTTTCCTCACGAGACACCATGACCAGTTCACTGTTCTCTTCTTCGATCATCGGTTCAGGCAGGCTGACATCAATAACGCCGGGGTCAAGATCAAGATCGTCATAATCGTCGATCTCATCATCGATCAGGTCAGAGTTGCTGAGTGGCAGTTCGGCCGGACGCAGCTTAGGATGACGATAATGCACCCAAAAGTAGACTGACGAGCCCCGCCGTGTTTCGGTGTAATCAAGATAACCAATCTCTTTTAACTGCTCCATGGCCTTTCTGACAGTCGCATTCTGGGTAATCACGCGTGACGTCAGGTTTAGTCTGGCACGCAGACGCGCCATTGATATCGGGGCAGGCTTAGGAGGAAGGCTTTCAATGAAGGTGTAGAGTGCCTGAGCGGATTCTTTGCGGGCCAGCTCATTGATAGCTTTCAGCTGCAGCAAAACCTTTCTGTCGAACTGATACAACTCAAAGATTTTGGGGTCAGCCTGCAGCGTTACTGTATCTTTCTTGATGCTGTATTTAGCCGACTGCACCAGATGCGTCGTGTAGTTTTCTCCGCCTTTACTGGTAAAGGTCAGAGTATTCGATGCGATACGCGTCAAGGATGCGTCCAGGCGGCTCCTGAGCTTCGAGGAGAGTCGTACCGAAGGTATGCCACAGAGTTTTGCGAATTCAACGAAAGAGAGCGTTACAGTGTCTCCCAGACACTCATGCGTGGCGAATGCTCGAATGATCCCGACCCAGGTTTTAAAATCATTATCCATATCCAACCGGGCACCCAGAATCTTAATGTTGTCATAGCCTTCTGACCTGACCAGGGATAACTGCTTAAGATCCTGTGTCACATCCATGGCATTCATCTGGTTTTTCTGACTGCGCGCCGTAGATTTGAGCGTCGGAACAAATAAGCCGAGCCGCATCAGCGCTACCGGCTGCACGGTGTTGTTACTGTTGGGGGTAAGAGTAACAACTTCACCTGTGCGTTTGTCTGTTTCGCTAAACGCATCGGCTATGTTCAGGATATCTGGTTCTTTTCTTGGCATTAGGAAGATCCGTGATGTGAACAGGCGAAAGCCGCTGTTACTCGATACAGTGGATACTATCACTCACTACAGCGGTTAATCTACTCACCATAGTGGTTATTTCTCTCGATACAGTGGTTGTTCTACTCGCTATAGTGGTTAGTCACCTTACCCCAGCTCAGGCGTACCGTGGCCCGGAGCGCGTTGGGGATCTTTAAGGAACTTATTAGGATCTTATGAGGATCTGTTATTGGATCTATTCAGTGGATAACCCGGTAAAAAGAGGTTAACAGAACGGATAATTTGCCCTGCCCTCGACATGCAGCACTCGCTCTCATCGCACAGTGTCAGTGAAGCGACAGTAATGCCCTCTCAAAAGGGTTATACACACAATAAAAAGTCATTTACTCGCTACAGTGGTTGTTAAGTACTCGCCAGCGCGGTTGCTTTCCTCGCTACAGTGGTTATTCCACTCTCTATAGTGGTTATTCTTCTCGCTATAGTGGTTACTGACACCCTTCAAAGCCTTGTGCCACAAGCCCTCAGACGTTATGGGGATCTGTTTAGGATCTCAATTTGATCTATTAAGGATCGACCAATTGGATCTGGCCTGTGAATAATGAGGATAAAACAGAGAAAACATGGCAGAAGCAGCATGTCAGATAGATCTGATGTTTAAGACAGGCATTGAATTGTGATCAGCCGTCAGGTTTGGTTTAGCAGAGGATTTAACATGAAAGCCCTTTGTACAAAGCATAAGCAGCAAGACCGTGAAAGAAACTCTGATAACCACATTTTAAATAGGGCTTTGATGTAGATTGAGCATTTGTCGTGCTCTTCATACTTTAAAGAGTTACCACCCTAAAAAATAAATCTATCATTATGATAAATAAGGAATTATTATGATTTTTTCATGATGAAAACACCATAATCAAATTCCCCTTGTAATTTTCTGATTCAATATCTTATGTTGATTAACTGAGAAAGCGAAGTCTGGTTTACAGCAGCGTTCAAAAAGGAGCTGAACAGAAATTCAGACTACTAAAAGCAACCGGAAACTCATTTTTTTAAAAGTTGAAGATTGTCAGACATGGAAGAAATGTTGTGCTGCCTCGTTTTCGAGTAAGTGAAGGTTCTCCTCAGAAAGAGAAACTGAGAGATAGGTAAATATTTGCGGAGTTGAATACAATATTGAAAGGGCGATGATACATATTCGCAATCACTTAATCGTCAAAATGTCCGGTTAAGATTTGATACCCGCTTTATAAGTATGAGCCCTGCCCCCGGTCTGAAACGGGTACGGAAAGATCAGTGAATTCACAAAATTTATCAACCGGCATAACGACTGGATATGTTGTTCAAACGCAACCTGAGTAAGTAATAGAGTGTTTGTCAGACTTGAAATACTATAAAGCTTCGATGAAGCCCGGCAATCAAGATTATGAAAAAGTCATGACACATGATGATTTAAGGAGAGTAAAAATTTCAAATTTAAGCGATGGAAATTGAAAGGACACCGCCATTAATCGACTTACCAGACTTGCAAGCCCTGTTGATAAAATTAAGAAGCTGAAGCAATCATAAGAAGACTAAAAATCAAAGTTAGAGCTTATCTTCAACACGTTGCAACGCAGTTTTTCACCATTCAATTTCTCTTTTATATTGATGATTAATATGAAATTTATTTAAATTTTCATGCTGAAAATACCATGGAAAACATATGAACTTTATAACTCTTTGCACAATAAACAGAATGGTATGCTGTAATATAAAGGGGTGAAACGACAGTTAAAAACGCCCTTAAGCCTCTTTAAGGAGGTAATCCTGAAACATCGAATTCATTCATTTCAGCGAGAGAAACCGTCAATTTGACCCACCCTCTTCATAACTCTCCCATCCATCTCATCGTCATCTTAATGTCACTAGTAAAAAATCCAGGTTTTTGTCATTTTTCTAAAAAATTGGCAGGTTTAGCCTTTTTGTGTAGTATGCAAAAAACAGTAAAGCAGAGGGGCTTATGAAGCGCGATTATGGTGGAGTGCTGGAAATGGCTACCAGAGCCAATTCCATGTTACATGGACTGAGTAGCCACATTGAACAACAACGTCAGGAGTTCAATCAGACCGGTTTTTACCAGACTTTCTCACGTAATGCCGTCGCCAATATGCCATTACTGAGTAAGCACGCTGTTGTTGCTGCCATTGGTGATATGGAAGAAGCAGGTTATCAGTTTGGTAAGAAACAAACCGGCAGTACCTCACAATACGCACTGACCATTCAGAACGTAGTCGACATCTATGAGCACCGTAAAGTCCCAAAATATCGCGATCGCCATGATGGACCCTTCGTCGTCTTTGTTGTAAGTCTTAAGGGCGGTGTTTCTAAAACAGTCAGTACTGTCACACTGGCCCACGGTATGCGCGCTCATCCCTCTATGTTGCATAATGACCTGCGCATTCTGGTTATTGACCTGGATCCACAGGCATCAAGCACAATGTTCCTGAGTCACACTAATAGCGTAGGCTCCGTTCTTGAGACCGCAGCGCAGGCCATGCTGAACGACCTGGATGCCGACCAGCTTCGCGAACAGTTTATTAAGCCAACTGTCATGCCGGGAGTGGATGTAATTCCCGCCTCAATAGACGATGGTTTCGTTGCCAGCGACTGGGAAGAGTTGGTTGCTGAACATCTGCCAGGCGTTGCACCGTCCGAAGTATTGCGCCGCAACGTGATCGATCGTCTGGCCGGTGATTATGATTTCATCTTTCTCGATACCGGTCCTCACCTTGATTCGTTCATGTTGAATGCTATTGCGGCCAGTGATGTGCTGCTGACACCGACGCCGCCGGCACAGGTCGATTTCCATTCAACTATGAAGTATCTGACTCGCCTGCCAGAAATGCTCGAACGTATTGAGTCAGAAGGCATTGAACCGCGTCTTAAAGCAAATATTGGCTTTATGTCGAAAATGACCTCTAAACACGATCACCTGACCTCTCAAAGTTATGCTCGTGAAGTGTTTACCAAATCAATGCTGGACTGCAGCCTGCCAAGACTGGACGGGTTTGAACGCTGCGGTGAATCCTTTGATACCGTCATCAGTGCCAATCCCTCATCTTATCCAGGCAGTGCGGACGCTTTGCGCAAAGCTAAATATGAAGCCGAACAGTTCTCCAGGGCTGTGTTTGACCGCATCGAATATATCAGGAGCACCTTGTGAGCAAACCTATACAGCGCATTGGCCGCAAATTTGGTGATTCAGCTATCGCGAACATGATCGACAGTAGCAGTCAGTCACGCACCTTTACGCTGAAATCGGGTGCGAAGGCAACTTTCGTTCGCCAGCTCATCCTGCATGATGATATTGAGACCAGAACAACGGTTGATCCCCAAATCAACGGTCGTGACCAGAGCACACTGACACCGGAATCGCTGCAGGAGATCACCCGTACCATTACGTTGCAGCAGTTTTTCCCGGCGATTGGTCGCATCAACGGTGATCAGATTGAGATCATGGATGGTTCACGCCGCCGCGCTGCATGTATTCTTTCGGGGGCAAGCCTGGAGGTACTGGTCACCGCTGATGAACTGAGCATCAGTGATGCGCGTCAGCTGGCCGCTGATATACAGACCGCTAAAGAGCATAACCTGCGCGAATTAGGGTTACGCTTTATGCTGATGAACGAAAATGGCATGAGCAAATCCGAGATTGCCAAAGCAGAAGGTATCTCTAATGCCAAGGTGACTCGTGCGTTCCAGGCAGCAGCTGTACCTGCTGAGTTCATTGAACTCTTCCCGGTTGTCTCTGAGCTGACGCTTCAGGATTACCAGTTGCTGCTTGATGTCTGGGAGGAGGCTAAAGCGGAAGCGGTTGAGGTCTCTGCGCTGGTCAGCGAGATTCAGCAAAAGCTGAATGAAGATGATCTCCTGCGAATCACCAACCCGGATGATAAGAAGAGCGCTATCCTGAATGGCTTCAAAAGTGCGCGTCGTCAGTTAAAGAAACCGGCACCCGTCAGCAAAACTGTGACGGAGAAACTGGCAACATTTACCACGGCTAATACCTATGCACGACGCAAAACCAATGATGAGAAGCGGACCGTGCAATATGAATTCAGTCGTCTGCCAAAAGAGATCGCTGAGCAGATTGACGCATCAATAAGACAGATTCTTTCTACATTGAATTAATCGTCATCCTGTATCGTCTTCGAAACCGGCCACTGGCCGGTTTTTTTATCTGCTATCCACCCAGAGGCATACCTGCCTTATCCGCATTTTCTTCTTCGCCTGAAGAGATGTTCTGTACGACGCGCCTCATTTCAGCAGTATTACGCTTGATCCTGGTACAGTTTAACGCTATAGCTAAAACGGTTTAGCTTTTAAATTCAATCACAGGAGTTGTCTATGTCTGTTCGCGTATGGTGTCTCGGGGATGCCGTGGTCGATTTGCTACCCGAAAAGCCGGGCCACCTGATGCAGTGTCCGGGCGGAGCACCGGCTAATGTCGCCGTTGGCATTGCACGTCTGCAGGGAAACAGTGCTTTTATTGGCCGGATAGGCGCTGATCCTTTTGGTGAATTTATGCGGCAGACGCTCAGAGAGGAGAACGTTGATACTCGCTACATGATCGCTGATTCACAGCACCGCACGTCAACGGTGGTGGTCGGGCTGGATGTGCAGGGCGAACGCTCCTTTACCTTTATGGTGCGCCCAAGCGCCGATCTGTTTCTTGAACCGTCGGATCTGCCTGAGTTCCAGCGCGGTGAATGGTTGCACTGCTGTTCGATCGCCTTAGCAGCTGAGCCATCACGCACCGCCACGCTTACCGCCATGAAGCAGATTTGTGCTGCAGGCGGCCATGTCAGCTTTGATTTAAATCTGCGTGAAGACCTCTGGTCCGATCCGGCACTGCTGCATGCGGTGGTGAACGAGGCGCTCAGTCATACCGACGTGGCCAAATTCTCAGACGAGGAACTGGATTTCCTCTGTCCGGGACAGGAACCAGCTGTCAGCTTGCCGCAGCTGGCCAAACGATTTGGTATTCGCTTATTACTGGTGACGCGGGGCAGGGAAGGGGTGATCGCCTGCTATCAGGGCGAGATCACTCACCATGCGACGACGCCCGTGGACAGCGTCGACACCACAGGTGCAGGTGATGCCTTCGTGGCCGGATTACTCTGGGTTCTGGCGACGTCAGGTCTGCCTGCCGATGAATCAAAGCTGTCCATTTGTCTTGCCACAGCACAACGCTGTGGCGCCCTGGCAACCACCGCGAAAGGTGCCATGACAGCACTTCCCTGGCTCCATCAGCTGGACAATCTGGCCGGCTAATCATCCCTGACGCCCCTGTTTTGGGAGCTATCTCACAATCACTAAACCGGTTTAGCTATTTTCATTGCAGAGGGAAATTACCCGTGGCTATGATTTGCGCCTAAACCGGTTTAGCAAAAAAGCCGGTGATGATAGCCTCTCCTCAGGGAATAAAAAATGAAAAAAAGCACGTTAGCAGTCGCCCTCTCTTTAATATTCTTTTCTACATCAGTCTGGGCCGATTCCAGCATGAGCAGTATTGAGGCACGCCTTGCGGCGATGGAGCGACGACTTCAGGCAGCCGAGCAGCGAGCAAATGTTGCTGAAACCCGCGCTCAGGTCGCCGAAAAGCAGGCACAGGTGGCTGAGAAGCAGGCTCAACAGTTGGCAGCCGTACAGCAGCAGACCCAGACTTCTACCGCCGAGGTTGCTCAGCGCACCGCGAAGCTGGAACAAAAATCTGCCTATGAAGGTGGCTTTGAGTTCCACGGTTACGCCCGTTCCGGATTGCTGATGAACAGCTCAGCCACTAAAACGCAGGGTGGTCCGACACTCACTCCTGCTGGCGAAACCGGCGGTCACGTTGGACGTCTCGGTAATGAGCCGGATACGTATGTTGAGCTCAACCTCGAACATAAGCAGACGCTGGATAATGGTGCTACCACCCGTTTCAAAGCCATGCTGGCTGACGGGCAGCGCACCTATAACGACTGGACCGCATCCAGCAGCGATCTCAACCTGCGTCAGGCATTTGTCGAGCTTGGGCAACTTCCCACTTTCAGCGGTGCATTTGATAACTCTACCGTGTGGGCCGGTAAGCGTTTTGACCGTGATAACTTTGATATCCATTGGATCGACTCTGATGTTGTGTTTCTTGCAGGTACCGGTGCCGGCATTTACGACATGAAGTGGAGCGATCAGACGCGTAGCAACATTTCGCTGTACGGTCGTACCTTTGGCGACATCGAAAACAATGAAAATACGGCGCAAAACTACATCCTGACGCTGAATAACTTTGTCGGCCCGGTGCAGATGATGCTCAGTGGTATGCGGGCGAAAGATAACGACGATCGCCGGGATATCGACGGACTCAGAGTCAAAAGCGATGCGGCCGAAACCGGCGTACATGCGTTGCTGGGCCTGCATAACGACAGCTTCTATGGGCTGACAGAAGGCACATCCAAAACGGCACTGCTCTATGGCCATGGCCTGGGCGCAGAGGTGAAGTCAATTGGATCTGACGGCGCACTGTTGCCAGAAGCGAACACCTGGCGGCTGGCGAGTTACGGCATCACCCCGCTGGGCGGTGGCTGGCACATTGCGCCTGCCGTACTGGCACAGCGCAGTGACGATCGGTACGTCAAAGGTGACAGCTATGACTGGGCGACAGTTAACCTGCGTCTGATTCAGGAAATCACCCAGAATTTTGAGATGCAGTATGAAGGCTCTTATCAGTACATGGATCTGCGTCCGGAAGGTTACAACAACCGTAACGCGGTCAGCGGCAGCTTTACCAAATTCACTATTGCGCCAACCCTGAAAGCCGGTGATGTCGGTGACTTCCTTAAGCGTCCGGAAATTCGTCTGTTTGCAACCTGGATGAACTGGGATCATCGGCTCAATAACTATGCCAGTGACGACGCGTTCGGCAGCAAGGGCTTTGATGCCGGTGGCGAATGGAACTTCGGTGTACAGATGGAAACCTGGTTCTGACCGGATGGCCCCGGAGACCGGGGCCTCAACGCCACACGGATAAAAACAAAACAAGACTGAGGTGTATATGGACTATGTAAAAATATCGCGGGCCTTACTGCCGCTGCTGGGTGGTAAAGAGAACATCGCCAGCGCAGCACACTGTGCGACCCGGCTGCGTCTGGTGCTGGCGGATGATGAAAAGGCGGACACTACCGCGATCGGCCGGATTGAAGGGGTTAAAGGCTGCTTCCGTAATGCGGGACAGCTTCAGGTTATCTTTGGGACTGGCGTGGTAAACAAGGTTTACGCTGCCTTTATCGCCGAGGCGGGTATTAGCGAATCGAGCAAGTCTGAGGCTGCTGATATTGCCGCACGCAAGCTTAACCCTTTCCAGCGCATCGCCCGACTGCTGTCGAACATCTTTGTGCCGATCATTCCGGCGATTGTGGCGTCAGGTCTGCTGATGGGCCTGCTGGGGATGGTCAAAACCTACGGCTGGGTCAATCCGGAAAATGCACTCTACATCATGCTGGATATGTGCAGCTCGGCGGCCTTTATTATTCTGCCGATACTGATTGGCTTTACGGCAGCGCGTGAGTTTGGCGGTAACCCATTTCTGGGCGCAACGCTGGGTGGCATTCTGACCCACCCGGCGCTGACCAACGCCTGGGGCGTGGCAGCCGGTTTCCACACGATGAACTTCTTCGGCATTGAAGTCGCGATGATTGGCTATCAGGGCACGGTATTCCCGGTACTGCTGGCGGTGTGGTTCATGAGCATGCTCGAAAAACAGCTACGTCGGGTAATACCGGATGCGCTGGATTTGATCCTGACCCCGTTTCTGACGGTGATTATCTCCGGATTCATTGCGCTACTGATTATTGGTCCTGCGGGCCGTATGCTGGGTGATGGCATCTCCTTTGTCCTCAGCACGCTGATTGCGCACGCCGGATGGCTGGCCGGGCTGGTATTTGGTGGGCTTTACTCGGTGATTGTCATCACCGGCGTCCATCATAGCTTCCACGCCATTGAAGCGGGACTACTGGGCAATCCTTCAATCGGCGTGAATTTCCTGCTGCCCATCTGGGCGATGGCGAACGTGGCTCAGGGCGGTGCCTGTCTGGCAGTGTGGTTCAAAACCCGTGATGCGAAGATCAAGGCGATTTCGTTGCCCTCCGCGTTTTCTGCATTACTGGGGATCACCGAAGCGGCCATTTTTGGTATCAACCTGCGGTTTATGAAGCCCTTTATCGCCGGACTGGTGGGCGGTGCGCTGGGCGGTGCCTGGGTCGTGTCGGTTCACGTTTATATGACAGCGGTCGGGCTGACCGGACTACCGGGCATGGCGATTGTCCAGGCTGGTTCTCTGCTGAATTATGTCATCGGCATCGCAATCGCCTTTACCACCGCGTTTGTGATTTCATATCTTCTCAAATACAAAACGGATTCTGAATA